>NZ_JBFTND010000067.1:0-32569 GCF_056397305.1 Cupriavidus sp. 05N40 | reverse complement strand
GAAGGGCAGCTCGAACGTGCCGATCACGTTTTCGATCATGCCGTCGGCCCGCTCGGCGCCAAGGGCGCCTGCCTCGGCGACCAGCCGGATTTCGTCGTCGGTCAGGGCGGCGGCCCCCCCAATATATTGCAGGCGCTGCGCCGGCGTCATGGCGCGAAAGTTGGGCAGGCGGGAATCGGTCACCATCGGTGTCTCCGTGAGTGGTATAGGAATGGAGACAGTCTAGGTGTACTGTACCAGTGCAAAAAGGTACAGTTTGGCGGGACAGTTGTCGCCACCCAGATATCGAATCGCCGACCGGAATGTGGAGTACAAGCCCGTGACCAAGCCCAGATCGCCATCGATCGCCACCACGCTGGCGGATTCCATCGAACGCCAGATCGTCGAAGGCGCCTACCGCGTCGGCGACAAGCTGCCCTCGCTGCGGGAGCTGGCGCAACTGCACCGCTACAGCAAGAACACAGTGGTTGCCGCGTTCGAGATCCTGGTCGGGCGCGCGCTGGTCGAGCCGCGGCGCGGTGCCGGCTACTTCGTGCTCGACAGGCCGGTGAAGGCGCGGCAGGACGAAGAGGCCGGCTCGTTCCGGCGCGCGCTGGACATCGTGTGGCTGATGCGCGAGCAATTGAAGAGCAGTCCCGACGTGCTGGCGGTCGGGGACGGATTCCCGCCGGTGGCGTGGCTGTCGGAGGCGCGGCTGGACAAGTACCACCACAAGGTCGTGCGCACGGGGCTGGGGGCGCTGTTCCGGTACGGCAACCGTTTCGGGTACGGTCCGCTGCGCGACCATCTGGTGCGCAAGCTGGGCGACCTGGGCATCGGCGCCGACCCCCGGCAGATCGTGCTGACGCATGGCGCCAATGACGCGATCGACCTGGTGATCCGCTACTTCCTGCCGGCGGGCGCCACCGTCCTGGTCGACGATCCCGGCTACTATCCCTTGTTCGGCAAGCTCAAGCTGGCCGGCGCCAGGATCATCGGCGTGCCGCGCCTTGCCGATGGCCCCGACCTCGAGGCCCTGGAGCAACTGCTGGTCCAGGAGCGGCCGCGCCTGTTCTTCACCCAGTCCGTGGCGCACAACCCGACCGGATCGGACCTCTCGGCCGCCAAGGCCTACCGCGTGCTGCAGCTCGCGCAGCGGTTCAACCTCCTGCTGGTGGAAGACGACGCGCTGGCGGACTTCAAGCCAACCACGCTGCCCCGCCTGGCGGCACTGGACCAGCTGGAGCGGACAATCTATATCGGCAGCTTCTCGAAGTCCTTCTCCGCGGCGCTGCGCGTGGGCTTCATTGCCTGCGGCGCCGACCTGGCCAGCGATCTTGCCGATCTCAAGGCGCTGATCCACGTGAGCAGCTCGGAGTATTGCGAGCGCACCGTCGACGTGATCCTGAGCGAAGGCCACTACCAGCGCTACATCACCAGGCTGAGATCCCGCCTGGCCGAAGCTACCGCCAGGGCCCTGTCCTTGTTCGACAGGCTGGATGCGCGCATCTTCGCGCGGACCGAGCAGAGCCTGTACCTCTGGGGTGCATTGCCGCAGGTGGACGACTCGCTGGTCCTGGCCGAGCAGCTTCTCGCGCAGAAGGTCATGATCGCCCCCGGGCGCGTCTTCCGCGTCGACTCCGAAGCCACCTCGCCGTGGTCACGCTTCAATGTCGGCGCCGTGCTGGACCCGAGGTTCGAAGCGGCGGTACGTGGCACGCTGGGCCGCTCGCGCGGCGCGTGACCGGCGCGCCCGGGCACGCTGCGCGGCGGGCAGCGCTGGCCGCGTCAGGGCTGCTGTTCTCGCGGATCGAAATCCAGTTCGATCCGCGCGCCGTTGGGATCGTGCAGGAATAGTTGCCAGATGCCGGAGCCGGCCTGCCGCCCGAGGCTGAACGGAATATCCAGCCGCCGCAGATGATTCACGAAGTGGGGGAGGTCGGTCGCACTGAATGCCATGTGGTCGAGCACCCCGGCCGCGGGCTTGGGCATCGTATCGGTGACGACAAGATGAACGATGGGAGCGCCGCCGGCGTACAGCCACGCCCCGGGGAAGGCAAACGGCGGGCGCGCGCCGGTCTCGAAGCCCAGCACCTCGCGATAGAAGCTGACGCTGTCTTCGAGCGCGGACGTCAGCACGGTGAAATGGTTCATCCCGGCAATCGGCATGCCTTGCTCCTTTGGCGGAAGCGGTCCGCTCCCTGATTGATACGGCGTGGGGAAGTCCCAGTCTAGGCGTTCCCGCAAGCGCGGCGCAAGCACGCCGCACGCCGAAGTATCATGCATGATATATTCTGTTCGCGTCAATGTCCGGGCGTGAAGCGGGGCCGCGCCTGGCTCGCAGCGGCAGGGATATCCGGCGTTGACGCGTCTCGCGCACCACCAACAAAGAACGCCGTAAGGCAAAGGACGTCTCGATGAAGTACATCAGCCATGGCCCCGGAACCGGGGCGGATACCTTAGTGTTGAAGCAAGCCGATGCCCCGCGGCCGGCCGCCCGTGAAGTCCTGATCCGGGTTGCGTTTGCCGGGGTCAACCGGCCCGACGTGCTGCAGCGGCTTGGTCTCTACAACCCGCCGCCGTCGGCATGTCCTTACCTGGGCCTCGAGGTCTCGGGCACGGTAGTGCAGGTTGGCGAAGCGGTGACGAAATGGAAGGTCGGCGACAAGGTCTGCGCCCTGACCCATGGCGGCGGATACGCCGAGTTCTGCGCGGCCGACGAGCGGCATTGCCTGCCGGTGCCCGCGGGGCTGACGCTGCAGCAGGCCGCGGCGCTGCCCGAGAACTACATCACGGTCTGGGCCAACCTGTTCGCCGGCAAGCTGGTCTCGGCCGGCAAGTCCATCCTGATTCACGGCGGCAGCAGCGGCATCGGCATCACCRCCATCCAGCTTGCCCGCGAGGTTGGCGCCGACGTCGCGGTGACCGCCGGCAACGCGCAGAAGCTGGCGATCTGCCGGCAGCACGGCGCGTCGCACCTGATCAATTATCGCGAGCAGGACTTCAACGACGTCGTGGCCGAGGTGACCGGTGGCCGGGGTGTCGACGTGGTCCTGGACATGGTCGGCGGGCGCTATATCGAGAAGAACCTGCGTGCGCTGGCGCTGGACGGCGCGCTGGTCCAGATCGCATTCCTGGAGGGCAGCCGGGTGGAGATCGACCTGCTGCCGGTCATGCTGAAGCGGCTCAACATGACCGGCTCCACGCTGCGGGCGCGCACGCCTGAGAACAAGGCCGAACTGATCGAGGGCCTGCGCAGCGCGTTCTGGCCGGTGCTGGAGCAGGGCCGGTGCCTGCCGCTTATCCACGCCATCATGCCGCTTGCCGACGCGGGCAAGGCGCACGCGCTGATGGAGTCGAGCACGCACGCCGGCAAGATCCTGCTCGAAGTGAGCCAGGCGGGCGGTCAGGACTGAGGCTGGCCGCAGGCGCGCCGGGCCGTCCCGCCGGCGCGCCTTGCGCCGCGCAGGCGACCGGCGCGCGCCGTACGTCGTGACAGACGGCGAACTGATCACCGGGCAGGACCCGGCGTCGGCCCTGGCCGTCGCCGCCGCGCTGATGGACCGGCTGAAGTAGGCCGGCGCATTTCCGCGGGCATGGCCGCGGTCACGCGCGGCCGGACACGGAATCGCCGAGCTGCGCGCCGACGTAGTCGAGGAACGCCGTGATGCGCGAGGAGAGCAGGGTGTTGCGGTAGTAGACCGCATGGATGGGCTGTCGAACCTCCACGGTGTCCTGCATCAGTACCTGGACCAGGTCTCCCCGCGACCGGCTGGCCTGGGTCATAAAGTCGGCCAGGCAGGCAATGCCCTCCCCGGCGAGGGCCAGCTTGAGCAAGGTCTCGCCGCTGGATGCGCGCACGCTGGGTTCGATGCGCAGGGCCTCGCCGAGTTCGTGTCGCAATGGCCACTGGTTCAGCGTGTCGGGCTGGGTAAAGCCAAGCAGGCTGTGGCCCTGGAGCGCCGCCACCTCGCGCGGCGTGCCGCGTGCCTTGAGGTACGCGGGGCTTGCCACCAGCCGCAGGCGGCTATTGCACAGGGGGCGCGCGTGCAGGGTCGAATCGCGCAGCATGCCGATGCGGATGGCGACGTCCGTGCGCTGCTCCAGCAGGTCGATGATGTGCTCGCTGGTGTGCAGGTCCAGTTCGATCTCCGGGTAGCGCGCGCGGAAGCCGCCGATCAGGGGCACGATCACATGATGCATGAACGGCGTTGCCGCGTTGATCCGCAGCTTCCCGGCCGGTGTGCGGCGCTGCGTCGCCATCTGGTCCTCGGCGGACTCGACGGCCTCCAGTATCCGCCGCGCGTGGGCCAGGAACGTCCCGCCTTCTTCGGTCAGCTCCAGCCGGCGCGTGGTACGCCGCAAGAGCGTGGTTTCCAGTTTCTCTTCGAGCCGTGTAAGCGAGCGGCTGACCGCGGAGACGGTCTGCTGCAGTTGCTCGGCGGCCGCGGTGATGGAGCCTGTATCCACCACGATGGTGAAGGTGAGGAGTTCGTCCAGGGTGGTCTTCATGGCTGCGGTCTTGCCCAGGCGGCTGATGATATTGGCGGATGRCCGACATGCCCGGCGCAATTGGCGCGGGGCGGGGTCTGCCGCCGCAAGCCGGAGGGCTTGCGCGGCTGGAGTATCGCGCCTCCCCGCGTGCGGGAAAAACCCGTCCGGAGTCAGAAGATATTTGCCTGGAGGGCAACAATGGCGGCCGGCCCGGCCAAGGGCGGCCAATCGGGATCAGCGCGTGGCTGCGGGCGGGGACGGGTTTGCGTCTTCCGGCGATGCCCTGCCGTGCAACCGGTTCACCACCTGGGTAGCGGGGGACGAGAAATCGGGCGCACGGGCGTGCGCGCCCCGGGAG
Source organism: Cupriavidus sp. 05N40 (assembly GCF_056397305.1). Taxonomy (NCBI): domain Bacteria; kingdom Pseudomonadati; phylum Pseudomonadota; class Betaproteobacteria; order Burkholderiales; family Burkholderiaceae; genus Cupriavidus; species Cupriavidus sp. 05N40. The sequence goes on along the minus strand of NZ_JBFTND010000067.1, from coordinate 27,738 downwards.
ATCAGACAGGCTCTTCTTCGCGCGATGCCATCCATTCGAGCAGAACGGTCTTGCCCCACTGGATATCGTCCCGAATGGCCGCCGAGGCAGTCTTGGCGTCGCGCCTGGCGAGGCCGTCGAGCACGCGGTAGTGCGGATGCTCCTCGAGGCTCTCGCGGCTGGCCTGCAGTTCCGTATGGAAGATATGCAGCAGKGGACCCATCCGCACCCACATGCTCTCGACGACCGCGAACAGGTTCGGCAGGTGGGCCGCGGCAAGCAGCTCGAAGTGGAACTTGCGGTTCTGGCTCGCCGCTTCGCGCGGGCTGGTCGACACGGCCTTGATAAAGGCTTCGTGCGTCTTGCGCAGGCGGGCGATCTCTTGCGGGGTGATGCGCAGCGCGGCGGCCTCCGCGGCGGCGCCTTCGAGCAGCGTGCGCATCAGCTGGATCTCCGAGACCGTGCCGGGGTCGAGCTCGGGCACGGTGATCGAGGTTGCCGCGGTCATCTCCAGGGCCTGCTCGCTCACCAGCCTGAAGATCGCCTCGCGCACGGGGGTGGTGCTCGTTCCCAGCGACTGTGCCAGTTCCGCCACGCGCAATCGCTCGCCCGGCACGTACTTGCCGCTCATCAATGCGGACCGAATCTGGTCGTAGACGCGTGACGACAGATTGCTCTTCTCCACGCGCGCGAGTTCTTTCATGACAGCTTGCCTCGGTAAGGAATGTTCAGGAACACATCATATATGATATGCAACGCCGGCCCGCCCGTCATCCCGCGCCACGTTCCCCGCTTCCCACGCTTTCCTCGCCTGCCGGCATGCCCAGCAGGTAATCCACCAGCAGGTCGATCTGCGCCGTCACCATGTGCTCGCCGAGATGGATGCGGCACCCGCGCGCCTTCGCCGCGAGCAGCAAGCGCGTCTGTGCCGGCTGCATGATGACTTCGGCCACGATGCTGTGCGCTCCCAGCGTGGCAGGATCGAGCGGCAGGGGATCGTCGGGCTTGAGGCCGAGCGAGGTGCCGTTGACGACCAGATCCCATTGGCCGGCCGGGCTCGCCGCGGAGGCGACGGGCGCGCCGGGCCGCTTCGCCTTCAGTTGCGCCACCAGGCTGTCGGCCTTGTCGCGCGAGCGGTTGACGATGGTCAGTTGCGCGACGCCTGCATCGAGCAAGGCGGCGGCAACCGCGGTGGCGGCGCCGCCCGCGCCCAGCAGCAGCGCTCGCTTGCCCGCCGCATCGATCCCCTCCGCGCGCATGCCCGCGACGAAGCCCACGCCGTCGAACATCCTGCCGACGAAGCGGCCATCGGGCGTGCGCCGCGCCACATTGCACACGCCCAGGTCCGCGGCGACGCCTTCGAGTTCATCGCAGAGCCGGGCCATCTGTTGCTTGTGCGGCACCGTGACGATCACGCCGGCCAGGTTCTCCACCTGGCGCAGGCCCGCCAGCGCGCCGGGCAGTTGCTCTGGCGAGATCTGCCATGGCACGAGCACCGCGTTCAGCCCCAGGGCGGCGGCGCGTGCATTGAAGAAGGCAGGCGTGCGCACGTGGTGCGTGGGGTAGGCGAGGATGACGACGACCCGCGTGCGGCCGTCGATCGGCGTCACGGGGGGCTTGGTTGTTTCCGGCATGGTGCGGTGCTCCTGAAGAATCGAAAAAGGCTGTGAAGGCAGGGTTGCGGTGACGGCGGCGGAAAAAAGCTTCTTGCCACGCGTCGATAATGATGTAGCATATATCCTATATCATGTATTTGGAAGGGCGCGGCACCGATCGGATCGGCCGGGCGGCGCCCTCCGGCACACAGCAGCAGGCCGGCACCTGGCAGGCCGGCGCTATCCAAGGAGGAGAGAACGTGCAAGCGGTATTTGGCTCGCCCGGACGTTACGTCCAGGGCGTGGGAGCGTTGGATTTGCTGGGCGCGCATGTGGCCCGGCTCGGCGGCGACGCCGTGCTGGTCGCGGACCGCTGGGTGATGGAAATGATCGGCGAGCGGGTCGGGCGGCAATGCAGTGCCGCCGCGGTGGCGCTGCGCCGCGTCAGCTTCGACCAGGGACTGACCCCGCAACTGGTCGCCCGCCTGGTGGACGAACTCGGCGCCAGCGCGCCGGCGGTGGTCATTGCCGCCGGCGGCGGGCGCGGCATCGACGCGGGCAAGGCGCTGGCGGATCACTACCGGGTGCCGGTGGTCACGGTGCCGACCGTTGCCTCCAACGATGCCCCGACCAGCAAGAACTACGTCCTGTACGACGAGCATCACCGCCTGCTGGCGGTCAGGCATCTGCCCTACAGCCCGGCCTGCGTCATCGCCGACACCGCGCTGATCTCGCAGGCCCCGGCAGCGATGCTGCTGGCGGGCATCGGCGACGCCATCTCCAAATCGTTCGAGGCGGCGCAATGCGCGGCCGCGCCACAGGGCGTGAACATGTTCGGCACCCGGCCCCTGCTGTCGGCCGCGGCGCTTGCGCGCGAATGCCACCGCGTGCTGATGGCCGATGCGCAGGCCGCGCTGGCGGTTGCCGGCACGGGCAGGCCGGATGCCGCGTTCGAGCGGGTAGTGGAGGCCACCATCCTGATGTCCGGCCTGGGTTTCGAGAGCGGCGGCCTGTCGATCGCGCACGCCCTGACGCGCGGGCTCTCCACGCTGCGCCAGGCGCAGCGGGCCCCGCACGGGCTGCAGGTGGCATATGGCCTGCTGGTCCAGCTGGAGCTGGAGCGGCGCCAGGACGACGCGCGCGCGGAGGTCGAGGCGCTCTATCGCCGTATCGGCTTGCCCCTGCGCCTGGCGGATCTCGGGCTGACCGACGCCTCGCGCGAGGAACTCGAATCCGCCGCCGCGCTGTCGCTTGCCGCCCCGCACATGAAGAATTTCTCGCGCGAGCTGGACGCAGCCGCCATCGCGGATGCGATGCGGCAGGTGGATGCGCGCGCTGTACAGACCCCACGATAAGCCGGAGACAACATGAATCTGAAGGACGCCGCATTGATGCGCACGCATGCGTACATCGATGGCGAATGGGCCCAGGCCGACGATGGCGCACGGTTCCCCGTGACCAATCCCGCGAACGGCGCGCGCATTGCCGAAGTGCCCGACATGGGCGAGGCGGAAACGCTGCGCGCGATCGCCGCCGCCGAGCGCGCGCAGGTGGCCTGGCGCGCCACCACCGCAAAGCACCGGGCCGACTGCCTGCGCCGCTGGTACGACCTGATCCGTTTGCACCAGGCGGATCTCGCTGCCTTGATGACCGCGGAGCAGGGCAAGCCGCTGGCCGAAGCCGAGGGGGAAGTCGTCTATGGCGCCTCCTTCGTCGAGTGGTTCGCGGAAGAAGCCACGCGCACCTACGGGGAGCTGATCCCGGCGCCGGCCGGCGACCGCCGGCTGATCGTGATCAAGCAGCCGGTGGGTGTGGTCGCCGCGCTCACGCCCTGGAATTTCCCGGTGGCCATGGCCACGCGGAAAGTGGCGCCGGCCCTGGCGGCAGGCTGCACGGTGGTGCTCAAGCCTGCTTCCGAGACACCGCTGTGCGCGCTGGCGCTGGCCGAGCTCGCCCGCCGCGCCGGCGTGCCGCCCGGGGTATTCAACGTCGTGACGAGCGCGCGGGCCGCGGTGGTCGGCGCGGTGCTGGCGCGCAGCCCCGTGGTGCGCAAGCTCTCCTTTACCGGCTCCACGCGCGTCGGCCGGCTGCTGATGGAACAGTCCGCCGCCAATATCAAGAAGCTGTCGCTCGAGCTAGGCGGCAACGCGCCGTTCATCGTCTTCGAAGATGCCGACCTCGACGCCGCGGTGCGGGGCGCGATGGTCTCCAAGTACCGCAACGCGGGGCAGACCTGCGTCTGCGCCAACCGTATGTTCGTGCATGCCGCCGTCTACGACGAGTTCGCGCGCCGCCTGGGCGAAGCCGTGGCGGCGCTGAAGGTCGGCGACGGCAGCGAGCCCGGCATCACCGTGGGGCCGCTCATCAACGCGCGCGCCGCCGGCCGCGTGCACGCCATGGTGGAAGACGCGGCCGCCCGGGGTGCCCGGATACTGGCTGGCGGCAAGCGCCCGGATGCGGGCAGCGCATTCTATGCGCCCACCATAGTCGGCGACGTCACGCCGGCGATGGAGCTCGGGCGCGAAGAGATCTTCGGGCCGGTGGCGCCGCTGCTGCGCTTCGAATCCGACGAGCAGGTGGTGCGGATGGCCAACGACACGCCGTTCGGCCTCGCCGGCTATTTCTACACACGCGACCTGAGCCGCGTGTGGCGCGTCGCCGAGGCGCTGGAATGCGGCATGGTCGGCATCAACGAAGGCTTGATTTCCACCGCGGTCGCCCCCTTCGGCGGCGTGAAGGAATCCGGCCTGGGCAGGGAAGGCGCCCGGCAGGGTATCGAAGACTACCTGGAACCCAAGTACATGTGCATGGGCGGTATTTAAGAGGAGCGTAAGCGATGCATTTTCTTTATCTTTCACAAGAATGCATGATATATCGTGCATCAAAGACAGCCGGAGACGACAGATGAACCACGCCATTGCGCCAGCCAAGCCGGCCGCCACCGAGAGCGCGTTCGCTCCGGGCGCCGGACAGATCGCGCTGCTCAAGGAGCGCGCGACCTTCGTGCGCCTCGAAACCATCAGGCTGATCGAGATCGCCAAGACCGGCCATTACACCTCGGTGTTCTCCGCGGCCGAAACGTTCGCGGCGCTTTACTACGACGTGATGAAGCTGCGCCGGGGCGAACCCGGCTGGCCGATGCGGGACCGCTTCCTGATGGGCAAGGGACACGCCGCGGTGGGCCTGTTCCCGATCCTTGCCGACCTGGATTTCTTCCCCAAGGCCTGGCTCGACGAGTACACGCGGCTGGGCAGCCCGCTGGGCGACCACCCCGACATGCGCAAGGTGCCGGGCATCGATTTCAGCTCGGGCTCGATCGGGCACGCGCTTTCGGCGGGCCTGGGCATGGCGCTGGCCGGACGGCACGCCGGGCTCGACTTCACCACCTTCGTGATGCTGGGCGACGGTGAAATGCAGGAAGGGCAGGTGTGGGAGGCGGCGATGTCCGCCGCGCACCACCGCGCCAACCGCCTGGTCGCCATCGTCGACCGCAACGGCTACCAGCTCGACGGGGCGGTGGACGAGGTGATGGGCATCGAGCCGCTCGACGCCAAGTGGCGCGCGTTCGGCTGGGAAGTCCACGTGGTGGATGGCCATGACGTGGCCGCCCTGACCGCCTTGCTGCGCCAGGTGCGCGCCGATGACGGCCGCACCACGCCGGTGTGCGTGATCGCCAGGACGGTCAAGGGCAAGGGCGTCTCCTACATGGAGACCGAACCCGGATGGCACCTTGGCTATCTGGCTCCCGACGACGCGCGGCGCGCCGTCGAAGAAATTCTCGCAAAGGATCGATAGCATGAACCAGCCACTTTCCAAGGACTCCTGGCAGTACCGGGGCCTGAACGCCATCACGCCCGGCCTCAGCTACCTATCCGACGGCCTGACCGACCTGGTCGAAGCCGGCGCGCCGGTGCTCGCCGGCTCGGCCGACCTGCAATATTCGAACGGGCTGGCCCGCTTCGCGCAGCGCTTCCCCGAGCGCTATATCCAGTTCGGCATCTCCGAGCAGAACATGGTGACCGCGGCGGCGGGCATGGCCAGCGTCGGCTACACGCCGTTCGTCGCGACCTTTGCATCCTTCCTCGCGCTGCTGTGCTGCGAGCAGATCCGCATGGACGTGGCCTATTCGGGCCTGCCGGTCCGCCTGATCGGCCACCACGCCGGTATCTCGCTGGGCTTCTATGGCACGTCGCACCACGCCACCGAAGACCTGGCCATCATGCGCTCGATTGCCGACCTGACCGTAGTGGCGCCTGCGGACGGTCCGCAACTGCGCGCCGCCATCAAGGCCTCGGCCGGCCACGCGCAGCCGATCTACTTCCGCATCGGCCGGGGGCGCGAGCCGCAGGTCTATGAGGACGGCATTGCGTTCGAGTTCGGCAAGGCCATCGAGCACCTCCAGGGCGAGGAGCTCACGCTGATCGCCACCGGCTCGAGCGTGCATCCCGCGCTGGAGGCCGCCAGGCGGCTCAACGCCGCGGGGCACTCGGTCGGGATGATCGACATGGCGACGGTCAAGCCGCTCGACCGCGATGCCGTCATGCGCGCTGCCGCGCGTTCGCGCGTGCTGATGACAGTGGAAGAGCACAACGTGCTCGGCGGCCTCGGCGGCGCGGTGGCGGAAGTCCTGGCCGATGCCGGCGCGGGGGTGCGCCTGGTGCGCCACGGCATCCTCGACGAGTACAGCCTGATCGCACCGCCGACGCATCTCTACGCGCACTACAAGCTCGATGCGAATGGCGTCGAGCAGCTGGCGCGGCAAGTCATCGCGTCATAGGCGGACCCGGCGGCGGCGGACACGGCACCGGCCTGTCCGCCGCGTCGCAGGCATCCGCCTTTGCCAGAACAAGACAGAGTCGATTCGACACAGGAGACAATATGCGTACCCTTATTTCAAGAACCCGGCGCGGGTTCCTGCTGGCGGCTGGCATGGGCGCCGCGCTGGCATGCGCCACGGCCCTTGCCCAGGTCAGGGAAGTGCCGATCGGATTCGTGCTGCCGCTGTCGGGCGGCGCCGCCACCATCGGCAACCAGACCAAGCTGGGCGCGGAGATCGCCGCGGAGCAGATCAACCAGGCGGGCGGCATCCGCTCGCTCGGGGGCGCCAGGCTCAAGCTGATCTTCGCCGACAGCCAGTCGAAGCCCGACGTGGGCGTGGCGGAAACCGAGCGCCTGATCCAGCGCGAGAACGTTCCCCTGATCGTGGGCGCCTACAACAGCGCGGTGACTTTCCCGGCATCCGAGGTCGCGGAGCGCTACAAGGTGTCCTGGCTGGTGACCGGCGCGGTCAAGGACGAGATCACCGAGCGCGGCTTCAAGTACGTATTCCGCCCGAACAACAAGGCCATCTACGACGCGCGCGAGCAGATCGACGCACTGGACCTGCTCAAGAAGGAGACCGGCAACGGGCCCAGGACGATCGGCCTCTTCTACGAAGGCACCGACTGGGGACGCTCGCATGCGGCCAATATCAAGAAGCTGGCCAAGGAGCGCGGCTATGCGATCTCGCTCGATGAATCGTACCCGCCCAACCAGACCGACCTGTCCGCGCAGTTGCTGAAGATCCGCAGCGCGAAGCCGGATGCCCTGATCGTGGTGGCCTATACGCCGGATCACATCCTCTTCACGCGCCAGCTTGCCGAAAGCCGGCTCTATATCCCGTACGGCGTGCACTCGGTGGGCGGCGGTTCGGAAGACCCGAACTTCTATAAGGCGGTGTCGCCCAAGGCCGTCGAGTACATGTTCGTGCAGGATGACTTCCAGGTCGACATCATGCGGGCCGCCAAGGACCCCGTGCTCATCGCCGCGGATGCCAGGTTCAAGGCGGCACTGGGCTACGGCATGAACTCGTATGGCGCCCAGGGCGTGTCCAACGTGTACATCGTCAAGGATGCGCTGGAGCGTGCCGCCTCCGTCGACCGGGAGAAGGTGCGCAATGCGCTCGCGGCCACCGACATCGCCAGCGGGCCGGCGCTTGTCACGGGCTACCAGCGCATCAAGTTCGACGCCCAGGGCCAGAACACCTTTGCCCATGGCGTGATCTCGCAGAACCTGAACGGCGAGCGTCGCACCATCTGGCCGGCGGACAACCGGCTCGCGGGCGTCAAGCCGGTGTGGCCGCTGCCGGCACCCGGCGCGCGCTGAGCCCCCCGCGCAGTCGCACGGTCCGGCGCGGGCGCCGGACCGTCACATCCCGCACGGCGGCCGCGGCCGGCCGTGCCCAATCGAGGTAGGTATATGGACCCAATCATTCTGGCTTACGCCGTCGTCAACGGCGTACTGCTCGGCGGGATCTACGGAGGTATCGCGCTGGGCCTGAGTCTCATCTTCGGTGTGCTGAGGGTGATCAACTTCGCGCACGGCTCCTTCCTGATGCTCGCCATGTATCTCAGTTACCTGATCTGGTCGGTGTTCGGCATCCATCCGTATGCCACGGCCTTGCTGACGGTGCCGCTGCTGTTCCTGCTCGGCTATTTCACCCAGGCCGTCGTCATCGCGCCGCTGTTCCGGCGCGAGACCACCATGGTGGTCGAGCCGCTTGGCGCGCTGTTGCTCACCACCGGCGTCTTCCTTGTCATCGACAACGCAATCCTGATGGGTTTCGGCCCGGATGTGCGCACCGTGACCTCCGATGTGCTGAGCGGCTCGATCGACATCGGCGGCCTGCCCGTGAACGTGCCGCGCCTCATCGCGTGCGCGGCCGCGGTTGCCGTTTCCGCCGGCCTGGCCTACTGGCTGCGTTTCACCGACACCGGCCGGAAGATCCGCGCCACCGCGCAGAACCGCGAGGCGGCGGCGCTGTCGGGCATCAACGTAGGCCGCATCTACAACGTGACCTTCGGCATCGGCGCCGGCATCCTCGGCTTGTTCGGCGCGCTGCTGGTGCCCTTCCTTTCCGTCTCGCCCACCACCGGCCTGGGCTTCGGCATCAAGTCCTTCCTGGTGGTGGTGCTGGGCGGCATCGGCTCGATTCCGGGCTCCCTGCTCGGCGGGCTGGTGCTGGGAGTGTTCGAATCGTTCTCTTCGCAGTTCGTGACCGCCACGTCCGCGTCGGTCTTCTCGTTCTGCCTGTTCATCATTGTCCTGCTGGTCCGGCCGAACGGCCTGCTAGGCCGCAAATGAGGGGGACCTCCGTATGACGTCGTCAAGGACCAATATCAACCTGGTGCTGGGCATGCCGCTGCTGTGCGCAGCTGTCGTGCTGCCCCTGTTCGTCAAGGACAGCTACGCGCTGCACTCGCTCGTGATGGTGCTGTACTTCGCCTACATGGCGTCGGCATGGAACTTCGTGTGCGGCTATGTCGGGCAGCTTTCGCTCGGGCACTCGGTCTTCGCCGGGGGCGCCGGCTATGTCACCGTGCTGCTGTTCACCGGGCTGGGCGTGTCGCCCTGGCTCGGCATGCTCGCCGGCGGGCTGGCCGCGGCGCTGCTGTCCGTGTGCATCGGCTATCCGACCTTCAAGCTCAAGGGGCCGTATTTCACGCTGACCACGATCGCCTTCGCCGAGATCGTGCGCATCTGGATCGAGAACACCGACGAATTCCTCGGCATTCCGCTCAAGGGCGCGCAGGGCCTGGTGATTCCGCCGTCGGCGGGGGGCTGGGCGGTCTTCCAGTTCGATGGCAAGGTGCCTTACTACTACATCATCCTTGCCATGCTGGTGGCGATGCTGCTGGCCACCTACGCGCTGGAGCGCTCGCGCCTGGGCTACTACCTGAAGGCAATCCGCGGCGACGAGGCCGCGGCGCAGGCGGTGGGGGTCAGCACCACGAAGTACCCGCTGATCGCCCTGGCGATCAGCGCCTTCATGACCGGCCTCGGCGGCGCCTTCTACGCGCAGTTCTTCCGCTACATCAACCCGGAGCGGAACATGGGCCTGGACCTGTCGATCGACGCTGCGATCATGGCCATCGTCGGCGGGCAGGGCACCATCATCGGCCCGGTGCTGGGCGCCTTCGTGCTGCACCCGATCGCCGAGTTCACGCGGACCTATTTCGCCGGGCGCTTCCTCGGACTGCACCTGGTGATCTATGGCCTGGTGCTGATCGGCGCGGTGCTCTACTTTCCCAAGGGCATCATCGGCCCGCTCGAGCGCCTGCTGCAACCACGCGCCAGGCGGCGCGCGGCGGTGGACACGGCTGCCACGCGCAAGGTCTAGCGGGAGGACACCATGCAAAACCTACTTGAAGTGAAATCCATCTCGAAGCGCTTCGGCGGCCTGCAGGCGGTGAACCAGCTTTCGTTCACCGTCGGCAGCGGCGAGATCCTGGGCCTGCTCGGCCCCAACGGCGCCGGCAAGACCACGGCCTTCAACCTGATCGCGGGCTTCATCAAGGCGGACGAAGGCGAGATCCTGTTCGGGGGCAAGCAGATCCGCGGCTGCGAGCCTTACCAGATCTGCGCCAGCGGCATCGCGCGCACCTTCCAGTTGTCGAAGCCGTTCGGCGGGCTGAGCGCGCTGGAGAACGTCATGGTGGGCGGCTTCGCGCGGGGCGCCTCGCGCGCCAGGGTGCGCGACGAAGCCTACGCCTGCCTGGAGTTCCTGGGCCTGGCGCAGCGCGCGGACACCGATGCCAACGACCTGACCGCGTTCGACAAGCGCAAGCTCGAGCTTGGCCGCGCGCTGGCCACCAGCCCGCGCCTGCTGCTGATGGACGAGGTGGTTGCCGGCGCCACGCCGAACGAGGCGGGCGAGATGGTCGAACTGGTGCGCAAGGTGCGCGACCGCGGCATCACCGTACTGATCGTGGAGCATGTGATGAAGGTGATCATGGGCCTGTCGGACCGCGTCATCGTGATGGAGCAGGGACGGCTGATCGCCGACGGCGTGCCGGCGGAAGTGGTGAAGATGCCGCAGGTACTGAAGGCTTATTTTGGAGAGGGCTATGTCAGCGCCAGTGCTTGAAGTCAGCGATATCTGGTCCGGATACGGCGAGCAGCAGATCCTGCGCGGCGTCAGCATGTCGCTCGCGCCGCGCTCGATCACGGCGCTGATCGGCGCCAACGGTGCCGGCAAGACCACCTTCCTGCGCACGGTGTCGGGCCTGCTGYGCCGCAAGCGGGGCACGGTGCGCCTGAATGGCAAGGATATCGGCGGGCTGGCCCCGCACGAGGTGGTGCTGGAGGGCTTTGTCCAGTCGCCGGAGGGCAAGCAGTTGTTCCTCGGCATGTCGATCCTGGAGAACCTGCTGATCGGCGCCAGCAACGCGCGCGCGCGCCAGCGCCGCGCGCAGAGCCTGCGCGAAGTGTTCACGCTGTTCCCGATCCTGGAGGAGCGCCAGAAGCTGGCGGCCTCCACCTTGTCGGGCGGACAGCAGCAGATGCTGGCGGTGGGGCGCGCGCTGATGGCGATGCCCCGCGTGCTGGCGCTCGACGAGCCGTCGCTGGGGCTGGCGCCGATCATGGTCGACCGGCTGTTCGACAGCATCCGCCGCCTCAAGGAGCGCGACCTCGCCGTCCTGGTCATCGAGCAGAACGTCAACCAGGTGCTGGACATGGCGGACTACGGCTATGTGATCGAAAGCGGCACGATCGCGCTCGCGGGAACGGGCAGGGAACTGCTTGCCAACCCGCACCTGCGCGCAACCTATCTCGGCGTCTAGTGCAGGCGTCCAAGGGCTCGGCCCGATGCAAGACCAACAGGAGTCAGGAAAGATGGAACAAGCTGTAGCGGTAGTCACGGGGGGCGGCACCGGCATTGGCCGGGCCATTGCCGAAGAACTGAACGCGACGGGGATGCGCGTGGTCTGCCTCGGCATGGATGCCGATGCGGACCTGCCCGGCGGGCTGGCATTCCGCCAGCTCGACGTGACCTCGGCCGAGCACGCGCGGGCCGCCGTGGCGGACCTCGACGAGGTGGCGGTGCTGGTAAACGCCGCCGGCATCATCCGGCACGAGGGCAATGAATTCACGCCGGAAGGCTTCCGCGCCGTGGTCGACGTGAACCTGAACGGATCGCAGATCCTCAGCAGCGTGCTGCAGGAGCGCCTGGTGCGCGCCCGTGGCGCGGTGGTGAATATCGCGTCGATGTGGAGCTATTTCGGCTCGGCCAACAATCCGGCCTATGCCGCCAGCAAGGCCGGCATCCTGGGCCTGACGCGCTCGTACGCCGCCGCGCTGGCGCCGCACGGCGTGCGGGTCAACGCGGTCGCGCCGGGCTGGATCCGCACGCGCCTGTCGGCCGGCGCGCTCGACAATCCGGAGCGCAGCGCCGCCATCATGGCGCGGCTGCCGATGCGCCGCTGGGGCGTGCCGCGCGACGTGGCGCGCGTGGTGCGGTTCCTCTGCTCCGAGGACGCCCAGTATGTGACCGGGGTGATCCTGCCGGTGGATGGCGGCTTCGGCATCGCCTGACGCGCTTCGCTACCCTGGCGCCGCGTCCGTCGTGCTGGCGGACGCGGCGTGCGCTCACCGCCTGGCCAGTTGCCTGCCGCGCGCATGGCCGCACTTGCGGGCGGCCAGCGCCGCCGGCAGCGCGGCGAATTCGTGGATGGTCATCGGGCCCGGGCAGGCGGATGTCTCGCCTGATCTCGGGCACGGATTATCCGGAAACCCGCGGCGCCGAAAAACCTGCGTGCGCGCAAATCATCCTTGTGCGCCGGTCAAGAATGGCCGCCGGCCCCTGGCGCGTCCGCGCGGGGGGCGGCCGGCGCGCTGCCATTGTTGCAGCGAATTCAAGTCTCTTATGCCCGCGCGGCGGTTTTTCTCGCGCCACCGGCTCTCCATACTTCGTTGCACAGCGTGCGGCAGGCCCCAGCCGGGACACCCCGCCACGCATCGCGCTCATTGCGAGCGTCGATACACCGTAACGCCATGGAGATCATCATGAATGCCAGGACCCTCATCACCGCCGCCGCGCTCGCCGCCACTGTGTTCGCCGGCTCGGCGCAGGCCGCCTATGTGAACCACGTCGTCGACAGGGCGGCACGCAACACCGCCGTGCAGGGCGCGCTTGCCCGCGAGCGCGATGCCCGCGCCGACGGTGCCCATGCCCGTGTCGATCCCTACCTGGCCGGCGCGCGCATCGCCGGGCTCGACCGCAGCGGACCGTCGGCGGATCCGGCGCGCCAGCGCGACACCTTCACCGACGGCGCCCGCACCAAGGCCGATCCTTTCACCGACGGCGCGCGCGCGTAAGCCATCGCCACAGCGCGCATGCCGGCGCGCCGGGCGGGACGCCAGGCAGGGTCCCGCGCCGGCGGCAGCAACCGGCATGCCCCCGGATAGCCGGCGGGCACGGAAATGCGTACAGGAATCCCAATGAAACAGAATTTACGGACCCGGCGCCTGGCGCGGGCGGCCGTGCTTGTTGCGCTGCCGCTGGCGGCCCTGGCACTGATGTCGGGCTGCCGGTCGGAAGATGTCGGCAAGCCCGCGCGGCAGACCGTGACGGTGAGCAAGCCCGCCGCGCGCGAGGTGCAGGACGTGGACACCTACACGGGCCGCTTCGAGGCTACCGACGCGGTGGAAGTGCGCTCGCGCGTCAGCGGCTATCTCGAGAAGATCGCCTTCCAGGACGGGGCCTTCGTCAAGAAGGGCGACCTCCTCTTCGTGATCGATCCCCGTCCCTTCCAGGCTGCCGTCATGGAGGCCGAGGGGGCGCTGGCAAAGGCGCGCTCGCAGCTGGCCCTGAGCGAGCAGGAGTTCGAGCGCGCCAACGTGCTGATCGGGACCAATACGATCGCCAGGAGCCTGTTCGACCAGCGCAAGCAGGCGGTACAGGGCGCGCGCGCCGAAGTCACCAGCGCGCAGGGCACGCTTGCCCGGGCCAGGCTGGAGCTTTCCTTCACGCGCATCGCCGCGCCGATGTCGGGCCGGATCAGCCGCAAGCAGGTCAGCGAAGGGAACCTGGTGCGGGGCGGCGACAGCGCGGCAACCGTGCTGACCAGCATCGTCTCGCAGGATCCGATCGACATCTATTTCGATGTGGACGAGCAGAGCTACCTGAGGTACGTCCGCGCGACGGCGGCAGGCGGGCAGGGTGGCGGCGCGGGGGCGGGCAGGGAGGTCACGATCTCCCTGCCCGGCGATGCGCAGCCCACGCTCGCCGGCAAGATGAACTTCGTGGAGAACCGTCTGGACAGTTCGACCGGCACGCTCAGGCAACGCGCCAGGGTGCCCAACCCGGACCTGGCGCTGAGCCCCGGGCAGTTCGGCCGCGTGCATCTCGCCAGCACCACGCCCCATGCCGCGCTGCTGGTCCCCGACGCCGCCGTCGCCACCGACGCCACGCGTCGCGTGCTCTATCTCGTCAAGCCAGACCAGACCGTGGAAGTGCGCGCGGTGACGCTGGGCAAGCTGTTCGGCAATCTGCGGGAGATCGCCTCGGGCCTGCAGGCCAGCGACAACGTCATCGTGGAAGGCTTCCAGCGCGTGCGCGCCGGGGAAGCCGTCACGCCCAGGGCGCGGGCCGCGGAGTCCAGGCTGGCGCAGCAAGGCAAGCCGGAGGCCACGCCATGAATATCGGCCGCATATCCGTGGAGCAGCCGGTGCTTGCCATCGTGCTGTCCATCGTCCTGACCATCGTGGGCGGCCTGGCGTATTTCTCGCTGGCCGTGTCCGAGTACCCGGAGATCGCGCCGCCCACCGTGGTGATCCAGGCCAGCTATCCCGGCGCCTCGGCCGAGACGGTATCGCAGACCGTGTCGACGCCGATCGAGCTGGAGGTCAACGGCGTGGAGGACATGATCTACATGTACAGCCAGGCCACCTCCGACGGTGGCCTGAACATCACCGTCACGTTCAAGCCCGGCACCGATGTCGACAAGGCCCAGGTGCTGGTGCAGAACCGCGTAGCGCTGGCCACCCCGCGGCTGCCGGAGCCGGTGCAGCGCAGCGGGGTCTCGGTGCGCAAGTCGTCGCCGACCCAGCTGGCCACCATCTTCCTGTATTCGCCGGACAAGAGCTACGACCAGCTCTACGTCTCGAACTACGCCATCCGCAACGTGGCCGACGCCCTCAAGCGCATCGACGGCGTGGGCGATATCAACCCGCTGGGCGCGCGCGAATACGCGATGCGCATCTGGCTCGATCCCGAGCGCGTGGCTTCGTTCAGCCTGGCCCCGGGCGACGTGATCGCGGCGGTTCGCGCGCAGAACACCCAGGTGGCGGGCGGCGTGGTCGCGCAGCCGCCGATCAGTGCCCAGGCCTTCCAGCCCAACCTGATCTTCGAGGGGCGGCTCAAGGAGCCGGCCGATTTCAGCAATATCATCGTCAAGCAGGGCGCGGACGGCCGCATTGTCCGCCTCAAGGACGTGGCGCGCGTGGAAGTAGGCGCGCTCGCCTATGCCACGGACAGCTATATGCTGCGCAATCCCACCATTGCCCTGCAGGTGCTGCAGCGGCCGGGGGCCAACGCGGTCGCCACCATGGCCGCGGTCGAGAAGACCATGGCCCGCCTGGGCAAGGACTTTCCCAAGGGCATCGTCTACAACATCGGCTACAACCCGACCGAGTTCATCGGCGACAGCATCGACGAACTGGTCAAGACCATCTACGAAGCCGTGGTGCTGGTCGTGCTGGTGGTGCTGGTCTTCCTGCAAGGGTGGCGCGCGTCCATCATCCCCATCCTCGCCATCCCGGTGTCGCTGGTGGGGACCTTCGCGGTGATGGCGATGCTRGGCTACTCGATCAACAACCTCACGCTGTTCGGGCTGGTGCTGGCGGTGGGCATCGTGGTGGACAACGCCATCGTCGTGGTGGAGAACGTCGAGCGCCATCTCGCCGGCGGGGCCAGCCCGCGCGATGCCACGCTGCTGACCATGAAGGAAGTGGGCGGCGCCCTGTTCGCCATCACGCTGGTGCTGTGCGCGGTGTTCGTGCCGACCGCCTTTATCAGCGGCATCTCGGGGCAGTTCTTCCGGCAGTTCGGGGTGACCATCGCCGTTTCCACCGCGATCTCGTTCTTCAGCTCCATCACCCTCGCGCCGGCGCTGGCCGCTTCGATCCTCAAGCGGCACCAGCACGGCGAGCCGGCCACGGACGCCACCGGCCTGCGCGGGCGCATGCGGCGCCTGGCGGCGGCATTCAACCGGGGCWTCGAGCGTCTTGCGCAGGCGTACGGCAGGCYGGTGCGCCGCGTCGTGGCGGCGATGCCGGCAATGCTCGGGCTCTACGTGCTGCTGATCGGGGCGACGCTGTACCTGCTGGCATCGACGCCGAAGGGCTTTATCCCGCAGCAGGACCGCGGCTACCTGGTGGTCCTGGTGCGGATGCCCGATGGCGCCACGCTGGAACGCACCAGTGCCGTGGCCCGCAAGATAGAGGACATCGCCCTGCAGGTGCCGGGCGTGGCGCGGGTGCCGGTATTCTCCGGCGTCTCGGCCGCCACCGGCACCAACTCCGCGAGCAATGCCGGCCTGTTCCCCGTGTTCAAGCCGTGGGCCGAGCGCAAGCCGCTGGGCCTTACCATCGACAAGATCGCCGCGGACCTGCGCGGCCGGCTGGCGGGCATCACCGAAGCCTCGATCGTGGTGGCCATGCCGCCGCCGGTGCAGGGTCTGGGCAGCACGGGCGGTTTCTCCATGCGCCTGGAGGACCGCGGCGGGCTGGGCACGGCGGCGCTGGCGAAGGCCACCGAAGACCTGGTCGCAGCGGCCGGCAAGACGCCAGGCATGGTCGGCGTCTACTCGCCGTACTCTGCCGCCACGCCGCAAGTCTTCGTCGAGCTGGACCGCGAGAAGGCGGAAATGCTGGGCGTGCCAAGCAAGGAGATCAACGACGCGGTGGAAACCTATTTCGGCTCCACGTATATCAACGACTTCAACATCCTCGGGCGCACCTATCGCGTCACGGCGCAGGCCGACCTGCCGTTCCGCGTCACCGCCGAGGACCTGGCGCGCCTGAAGGTGCGCAACAAGGATGGAAACATGGTGCCAGTGGGCAGCGTGACGCGCATCGAGCAACGGCCCGGGGTGGACCGGGCGCCGCGCTACAACCTCTATCCCGCCACCGAGATCAGCGGCGATACCGAGCCCGGGCTCGGCTCCGGGTTCGCGATCCGGACCATGGAAAGGCTGGCCGGCGAAGTGCTGCCGCCGGGCATCGCCTTCGAATGGACCGACCTGTCCTATCAGCAGAGCACGGCGGGGAACTCGGGCCTGCTGGTCTTCCCGCTGTGCGTGCTGCTGGTCTACCTGGTGCTTGCCGCGCAGTACGGCAGCTGGAGCCTGCCGGTGTCGATCCTGCTGATCGTGCCGATGTGCCTGCTGGCGGCGTCGCTCGGGGTGAAGGGCATGGGACAGGACATCAACATCCTCACGCAGATCGGCTTTATCGTGCTGGTGGGGCTGGCGGCGAAGAACGCGATCCTGATCGTGGAGGTCGCGCGGCAGCTCGAGGCGCAGGGCGTGGCCCTGGTCGAGGCGGTGGTGGAGGCATGCCAGCAACGGCTGCGCCCGATCATCATGACCTCGCTCGCCTTTATCCTGGGGGTGCTGCCGCTGATCCTCTCCGAGGGCGCGGGCGCCGAGATGCGCCAGGCCGTGGGCGCCGCCGTCTTCTTCGGCATGATCGGCGTCACCTTGTTCGGCCTGGTCTTCACGCCGGTGTTCTATGTCGGCATCCGCAAGCTGGTGACGCGACGAAGGGGAGCGCACGCCGCGACGCTGGCATTGCCGGAGGTGACGCAATGAACGCCGTTCGCCTGATTCCTGCTTTGCTGGCCGCCGTCGCGTTGCTGGGCGCCTGCGCCGGCGCGCCGCCCGCGGCACCCACGCCGCTGCCGCTGGCGGATGGCTATGCCAATGCCTCCCTGGCCAGCGACGCGGCGGTGCCCGATCTGTCCGGCTGGTGGAAGGGCTTTCGCGATCCCGTGCTGGACAAGCTGGTCGATGCCGCGCTGGCCGAGAACCTGGACCTGAAGACGGCGGTCGCCCGCATCGACGCGGCCCGCGCCTTGCGGGCCGGCACCGCCGCGCAGGGGCTGCCGGAAGTCAGCCTGGGTATCGACACCGCGCGGCGGCGGCTGCCGGCCGCGCAATCCCCCTCGGGGGTGCCGGTCACCGCCAACGCATTCGGGGCAGGCCTCGAAGCTTCCTGGGAAGTCGATGTCTTTGGCCGTATCCGGCAAGGCGTGGCCGCGGCCGAGGCCGACGTGAGGTCGGCGCAGGAGGACGCCCGGGCGGTCGGGATCGCGGTGACGGCCGAGGTCGTGCAGACCTATCTCGCCGCGCGCAGCCTCGAGTACCGGCTGACGCTGGTCAGCGAGAATGCGCGCAACCAGTCGGAGACGGAAAAGCTGACGCGCCTGATGTTCGACGCCGGCGCGCTGCCGGTGGCGGACGTCGATCGCGCGCAAGCCCAGGCGCAGACCACGCTCGCCCAGTTGCCGCTGCTCGAGCTGGAGCGGCAGAACGCGCTGCACCGCTTGTCCATCCTGGTGGCGGCCACGCCCGCGGAGGTCTACCAGCAGATGGAGCCGCTCGCGGCGCGCCCGCGCTGGACACCGCCCGCGGGCATCGGGACGCCGGCCGAGCTGCTGCGCCGGCGTCCCGATATCAGGGCGGCCGAGGCCCGGGTGGTCGCCGCCTATGCGCGCGTCGGCGTGGCGCAAGCCGAGCTGATGCCGCACCTGCAACTGGCCGGCGCGATCGGCGCCGTGGCGGACGGGTTCTCCGGCGCGGGGCTGGCGCGCTCAATTGCATGGATGCTGGGGGCCGGCGCCAGCGCGCCCGTGTTTGACGGCAACCGCCGCCGCAGCGTGGTGACGCTGCGGCGCGCCGAAGCGGAGCAGGCGCTCTATGCCTATCGCGCCGCGGTGCTGAGGGCGGTCGCCGAGGTCGAGAGCGCGGTGGCGGCGTCCGCGCGCAGCCGGGACCGGGTTGCCAGGCTGGCAAGCGCGACTTCCAGTGCCCGCGCTGCCTATGAGCAGATCGATCGTTCCTGGCGGGCGGGCGAGACGCCCTTTATCGATACCCTGCAGGTGCAGCGCACGCTGCTGGAGGCCGAAGACGCGCTGTGCGTGGCGCAGACGGTGGAACTGCAGAGCCAGGCCGGTCTTGTCACGGCCCTGGGGCAATAAGAACGGTCGGCGGGGCCGGATCACCGCTCCGCATGGGGCGGTGATGGCCGCGGGGCGGCAAGACCTACAATACCCCGCGCTCCTTCAGGCCCTTCACTTCCGCCTCGCTCAGGCCCAGCTCCGCCCGGAGCGCGCCCTCGGTATGTTCTCCGAGCATCGGCGGCGCCTTCACCACCACCGGCGTGGCTGAAAACCGCAGCGGGCTGCGCAGGCTCGGCGCCGTGACGCCGCGCCCGTGCGGCAGGTGCATCAGCAGGTCGCGGTGCCTGACCTGCTCATCCTCGAAGACCGCGTCGAGCTGGTTGATCGGGCCGCCGGGCACGCCGGCGCGCTCCAGGGCTGCGAGCAGATCCGCGCTTTGCCATTCGGCGATGCGCGCGCCGATGATCTCGCGCAGGGCGTCGCGGTTGTCGACGCGGCCCATGTTCTGCACGAAGCGCTCGTCGGTGGCGACCTCGGCACAGCCGAGCAGCTTGCACAAGGCGGCGAACTGCCCGTTGTTCCCGGCGGCGACGATCAGGTGGCCGTCGCGGCAGGGGAAGACCTCGGAGGGCGAGGCCACGGGGTTGGTGTTGCCGGCGCGGCGCGGCAGATTGCCGGTCATCTGGTAGCCGAGCGCGAGGTGGCCGTTGGCGGCGACCGAGGCGTCCAGCATGGCGGCGTCGATGTACTGGCCTTCGCCGGTGGCCTGGCGGTGGTAGAGCGCGCCGAGCAGGGCGACCGAGGCGTACAGCCCGGTGAGGATGTCGGTGATGGGGATGGCGGTGCGCATGGGCGCGCCGCCCGGGCTGCCGTCGGGCTGGCCGCAGGTGCTCATCAGGCCGGCCATGCCTTGCAGGATGAAGTCATAGGCCGGGCGCGCGCTGTAGGGGCCGTCCGGGCCGAAGCCGGTGACCGAGCAATAGATGATGTCGCGGCGCAGCGCGCGGATGGATTCGTAGTCGAGCCCGTATTTCTTCAGGCTGCCGGCTTTGTAGTTCTCCACCACCACGTCGCAGCGCGCGGCCAGCTGGCGCACCAGCTCGGCGCCCTCGGGCTGGGAGATATCGATGGTGACGGACTGCTTGCCGCGATTGCCGGCGAGGAAGAAGGCGGAGTCGTTGGTGACGTTGCCGTCGGCGTCGGTCAGGAAGGGCCCCAGCTTGCGGGTATCGTCGCCGTCGCCGGGCTTCTCTATCTTGTAGACGGTGGCGCCCATGTCGGCCAGGTTCTGCGTGGCCCAGGGACCGGCCACCACGCGCGTCAGGTCCAGTACCTTGATGCCTTCCAGGATTGCGCTCATGTACGTGCCAGCCAAATAAGGAGATCCGGCATCATTGGCCGGATCCGGGGTTCATGCAATTCGCCAATGCCAAAGCCGGATTACGGCGCGGCCAAAGCGTGCTAGTGGGCGGCGTGGGGCTTGTGCTCGCCAGCGTGGCCGTGGTCGGCCTCGTGCACATGCATTGCCGCCGCCTGGTTGGGGTCGAAATCGCAGCTCGGGTTGTCCGCGTCGTGCGAGTGCGGGTGCAGCGCGCCGGGGATGTGCCGGTTGTTGAGGCCGTCGGCATTGAGCCAGGCGAGCGTGGCGGCCGCGGCGCGGTCGATCAGCGTGCCGCACTGCGTATAGTCGTACGGGGAAACATCGAGCGGGCACAGCGGCGGCACCACCGAGATATGCGCCCGGTCGGCCCAGCGCTCGAGGTCCTGCACCAGTTGGCGCGCCACCAGCAGCGACAGCGCATTGAAGGCATGGTCGATGGGGCCGCGCGGCTCGCGCCTGGCCGCGCAGGCAAAGCCGGCCGGCAGCACCACCACGCGCGTGGCGCCAAGCCGGATGGCGGTGGAGACCGGGGTGTTGTTGGCCACGCCGCCGTCGATCAGCGTGCGCCCGCCCAGCGCCACCGGCGGGAACACGCCGGGGATGGCGGCGCTGGCCAGCACCGCCTGCACCAGGCTGCCGGAGGAGAGCACCACCTCCGCGCCGCTCTGCATATCGGTGGCGACCACATAGAGCGGGACTTCGGCTCGCTCCAGCGGCATGTCGCCGAAGTGGTGCGACAGCAGGCGCCGCAGCGCGGCGGATTCCACCAGGTGGCCGCGCTGCCCGCGCAGCATGCCGAACAGGCTGCGCCACGACCACGGCATCACCTCGGCGCGGCGCAGGCTGCGCCAGATCGATTCCAGTTTCGCGGTGCCGGCGGTGTGGGGGTTGCAGGCGTAGTAGGCGCCGTTGATGGCGCCGGCCGACGCGCCGATGACCATGTCCGGCTTGACGCCCCAGGCCACCAGTTCACGCAGCATGCCGGCTTCGATCGCGCCGAGGCTGCCTCCCCCGGCGAAGACAAATGCGGTTTTTTCCATGGTTCGTGGTGCAGAGCAACAGCGCTAGAAGAATCCTGACAAGGACAGCATAGGCGACATTGGGCCGGCTTGACAGGCGTTGGACGCGCGAGGGTGCGCCTATGGCACATAATGTGCATACAGTGCCAGAAAAAGCACGAGCGCGCCTGCTTTTCCGGGCCGACAAGAGAGGAGACGATGAGTAGTTCAACCGACAAATTCTCGGCCACCATGCGCGATGGCCTGGCCAATCTTGCGCGGCGCCTGCGCTTTGTGATGGAGGAGGGCTCCATCTGGCTCGACGAACAGCGCATGATCCTGCTGCATACCGCCGCACTGGGCGCGCTGCGCAAGGAGTTGGTGGATACCCTCGGCATGGAGCGGGCGCGCGGCCTGTTCATGCGCATGGGTTTCCATTCCGGCATGCGCGACGCCGAGCTGGCCAAGAAGATGCGACCCAACGAGAGCGACTTCGGCCTGCTCGAGATCGGTCCCTGCCTGCATACCATCGAAGGCGTGGTGCGGGTGACGCCGGTCAAGGTGGACATCGACATCGCCGCCGGCATCTACGATGGCGAATTCCTGTGGGAAGACTCCTTCGAGGGCGACGTGCACCGCCAGCTGTTCGGCGTCGTCGACGCGCCCGCCTGCTGGATGCAGATCGGATACGCCACCGGCTATACCTCGGCGCTGATGGGCCGCACCATCCTCTACCGGGAGGTGGAGTGCATCGCCTGCGGGCATGCGCATTGCCGCATCATCGGCAAGCCGCTGGAGGCATGGGAGGACGGCGCCGAAGTGCTGGCCCTGTACCAGCCCGACCCGGTGATCGAGACCATCCTGGAGCTGCAAAGCGAGGTCGAGCACCTGCGCGCGCTCCAGCGCAACAACGGCAAGCCCGCCGACCTGGTGGGCTGCTCGCCCGAGTTCCGCGCCGCCTGGGGCCTGCTGCAGCGCGCCGCCGCCAGCAACGTGACCGTGCTCCTGCTGGGCGAGACCGGGGTCGGCAAGGAGCGCTTCGCGCAGGCGCTGCACGGCGTGAGCGCACGCGCGGACAAGCCCTTCGTGGCGGTCAACTGCGCGGCCATCCCCGACGAGCTGATCGAGTCCGAGCTGTTCGGCGTGGAGAAGGGCGCCTTCACCGGCGCGCACCAGTCGCGCCCGGGCCGCTTCGAGCGGGCGCATGGCGGCACCCTGTTCCTGGACGAGCTGGGCGAGCTGTCGCTGCCGGCGCAGTCCAAGCTGCTGCGCGTGCTGCAGGAGGGCGAGCTGGAGCGCGTGGGCGGCACCGAAGCGCGCCGCGTGGATGTGCGGCTGGTGGCCGCCACCAACGTGGACCTGGCCGAGGCGGTCAAGGCCGGCACCTTCCGCAAGGACCTGTATTACCGCCTCAACGTCTATCCCGTCACGATCCCGCCGCTGCGCGAGCGGCTCGACGACATCCGCCTGCTGGTGGAGCGCTTCGTGGCACGCTATGGCGCGCGCCACGGCAAGAAGATCGTCGGCATCACCGACCGCGCGCTGGCCGAGCTGCGCCGCTACGACTGGCCCGGCAATGTGCGCGAGCTGGAGAACGTGATCGAGCGCGGGGTCATCCTGGCCAGCAACGGCGGCCTGATCTCGGCCGACCACCTGTTCCTGCCCGCCAGCGCGCCGGCCGCCATGGACACGGCGCCGCGGCTCGGCGCGGGCGGCACCCTGCCGGCCTTGCGCGAAGCGGCCGTGCACGGCTTGCTGGACCATATGGCCGAGCAGCAGCTGGCGCTGGGCGACGTGGAAACGGTGCTGATGGAGGCGGCCATGGAGCGGGCCAACGGCAATATGAGCCAGGCCGCGCGCCTGCTGGGCATTACCCGGCCGCAGCTGGCCTACCGCTGGAAGAACCGGGGCAGCCGCGGCGCCTGAGCGCCCGATCTCCTGGCCGCCCCGCGAAAACGCTCGCCAGGCAGCGTTTCACCATTTGATGCACTCCCCCGAACGGCGCGGCCAGGCCGCCAGCGCGGCCTGCTGCACCGCATATGCCGCGCGGCCCAGCCCGCGCATGGCATTGCGCCGTCTCCGGCAAATCGCCTGTTGCACCGCGGGGCATCCGCGCCGCGCCGCAAGCCTGTCCGCAAACGTCCGCCCCGGGCGGCTTTTCACCATTTGATCAAGCCCCTTCGCCGGATTGATCAATTCATCGATGGCGCGGCACCCGGCGCTTGCGGGTAAACGCGCAGGCGAATCCCGCCTCGACGCCGCCGGCCCTTGTGCCGCCGTGCTTCGCGCTGCCTGGCACGCTCTTCGCAATAGAGCTCGTATCTGCCACCAGAGGAGCGCGCCATGATCAACCAGTCGGTCCCCCTGTTCGAAGCCACGCCGCGCTATGTGCGCGTGGACGGCCGCACGCCCGAGGGCTTCGTGCAGTTCGCCTTCAGCGTGGCGGACCCCGAGCTCAACGTCGAGCTGATCATGCCCGAGCCGATGTTCGAGGCGTTCTGCAGCGTCAACCACGTGCGCTTCCTCCCGCCGCAGGCCCCGCCGTCCGGGCAGGACGCCTGACCAGGCCGGCGGCACCCGGCCCGATCCCCCCGACAAGAACAACACGACAAGAACAACACGACCCAGGAGACCCAGCGATGCAAGTCGATATCAAGACCCAGCAGATCCAGCCCTTGCGCCAGACCTACGGCAATATCGCGCGCCGCTTCGGCGACAAGCCGGCCTCGCGCTACCAGGAAGCCACCTACGACGTGCAGTCGGAGGTCAACTTCCACTACCGCCCCACGTGGGACCCGCAGTACGCGCTCTACGACAAGCGCCGCACGGCGATCGTGATGGAAGACTGGTACGCGCTGAAGGACCCGCGCCAGTACTACTACGGCGCCTACGTCGGCGCGCGCGGCCGCCAGCAGGACGCCGCCGAGAAGAGCTTCGCCTTCGTGGAAAAGCGCGGGCTGCTGCCGGCGCTGCCGCTGGAGTGGCAGGAACGCCTGGCCGACGGCCTGCTGCCGCTGCGCCACGTGGAGTGGGCCGCCAACATGAACAACTTCTACTGCGCGGACTATGGCTGGGGCACTGCCATCACGCAGGCCTGCACCTACTGCGCGATGGACCGGCTCGGCATTGCCCAGTACCTGTCGCGCATCGGCATGCTGCTCGACGGCAACACGGGCGTGGCGCTCGAGCGCGCCAAGGCCGCCTGGATGGACAGCGCCGCGTGGCAGCCGCTGCGCCGCCTGGTGGAGCACAGCTTCGTGATCGAGGACTGGTTCGAGACCTTCGTCACCCAGAACCTGGTGCTCGACGGGCTGCTCTACCCGCTGGTGTACCAGCACGCCGACGCCGTCATCGCGCGCGCCTGCGGCACCGGGCTGGCGGTGCTGACCGAGTTCATGAACGACTGGCGCGAGGAGCATGCGCGCTGGGTCGACGCGGTGGTACAGGCCGCGGCAGCCGAGTCCGAGGCCAACCGCATGCTGCTGTCGGGCTGGGCGCGCGCGGCGCGACAGCAGGTGGGCGCGGCGCTGGTGCCGGTGGCGGACACGCTGCTGGGCGACGGCGGCGAGCAGATCGTGGCGCTGTGCCTGGAGCAGTTCGACGCGCGCCTGCACAAGCTTGGCCTTGCCTGAGGAGAGCGCCGCCATGACCGCCAATGTCTATATCGCGCTGCAAAGCAACGACGACACCCGTCCCATCATCGACGCCATCACCGAAGCCAACCCGCATGCCGTGGTGTCGCGGTTTCCGGCCATGGTCAAGATCGACGCGCCGGGGCACCTGACCATCCTGCGCGAGCTGGTGTCCGAGAAGCTCGGGCGCGAGTGGGACCTGCAGGAGATCCACCTCAACCTGATCTCGCTGTCCGGCAACATCGACGAGGACGACGACGCCTTCACGCTGCGCTGGAACGACTGAATTCGCCGCCGCGCCCGCGGCAGGCAAGCAATAACGGAGACATCATGGACGCACGCAAGAAACTCAACCTGCGCGAGAAGTACGCGACGATGACGCGCGACCTGGGCTGGGAAACCACCTACGAGCCGATGGACAAGGTCTTCCCGTACGACAAGTACGAGGGCATCAAGATCCATGACTGGGACAAGTGGGAAGACCCGTTCCGCATGACCATGGACGCCTACTGGAAATACCAGTCGGAGAAGGAGCGCAAGCTGTACGCGATCATCGACTCCTTTGTGCAGAACAATGGCCACCTCAACGTCTCGGACCCGCGCTACCTGAACGCGCTGCGGCTGTTCCTGACCGGCGTGACGCCGCTCGAATACGCCGCGCACCGTGGCTATGCCCACCTGGGGCGCCATTTCCGCGGCGCCGGCGCGCGGGTGGCGGCGCAGATGCAGTCCATCGACGAGCTGCGCCATGCGCAGACGCAGCTGCACACGCTCTCGGTCTACAACAAGTACTTCCATGGCTTCGGCGAATGGCGCCACATGCACGACCGGGTCTGGTACCTGTCGGTGCCCAAGTCCTACTTCGAGGACGCCATGAGCGCCGGCCCGTTCGAGTTCATCACCGCGATCTCGTTCTCGTTCGAGTACGTGCTGACCAACCTGCTGTTCATGCCCTTCATGTCGGGCGCGGCCTACAACGGCGACATGGCCACGGTCACCTTCGGCTTCTCGGCCCAGTCGGACGAGTCGCGTCACATGACGCTGGGCCTGGAAGTGGTGAAGTTCCTGTGCCAGCAGGACCCGGACAACATCCCCATCCTGCAGAAGTGGCTGGACAAATGGTTCTGGCGCGGCTTCCGCCTGCTCACGCTGGTCGGCATGATGATGGACTACATGCTGCCACGCCGCGTGATGTCGTGGGCCGAAGCCTGGGAGATGTACTTCGAGCAGGCCGGCGGYGCGCTGTTCAAGGACCTGGAGCGCTACGGCCTGCGCATGCCCAAGTACCACGAGGTCGCCACCAAGACCAAGGACCGCATCACGCATGAGGCCTGGGCCACCTTCTACAACTACGCCGGCGCGGCGGGCTTCCATACCTGGGTGCCCAAGCCGGACGAGATGGGCTGGCTGGCCGAGAAATACCCGGACACCTTCGAGCGCTACTACAAGCCGCGCCTGGACCACTGGCAGGAGCGCCAGGAAGCCGGCGAGCGCTTCTACAACGGCACGCTGCCGATGCTGTGCCAGACCTGCCAGATTCCCATGGTGTTCTCCGAGCCGGACGACCCCACCCAGACCTGCTACCGCGAAAGCAGCTACCACGGCATGAAGTTCCACTTCTGCTCGGACGGCTGCAAGGACATCTTCGACGGCGAGCCGGAGAAATACGCGCAGGCCTGGCTGCCGGTGCACCAGATCTACCAGGGCAACTGCGGCGGCGCCTCGCTCGATGACGTGCTCAAGTGGTATCGCCTCGACCCCGGCGCGGACAACCTCGATTTCGAGGGCTCGCAGGACCAGAAGAACTGGAACGCCTGGAAGGGCGTGGCGGGCGGCGCGGGCTGAACGACGCGCACGCAAGACCGCAGACCGCAGACCGAAGACACAAGACACAAGACACAAGACAGAAGACACAAGACAGAAGACAGAAGAGAGCAAAGGAGACCACCATGCCCGTCGTATCCATCGGCCCCTACGCCTTCGAGGCGGCAGACCGCGAAGCCGCCTTCCACGGCAACCGGCTGCTCTATATCGGCTGGGACCGCCACCTGCTGTTCTGCGCGCCGCACTGCTTCCCGTTCCCGCCCGCGATGCGCCTGCGCGACGTGGTGGAGAACGTGCTGCCTGGCGTCTACGGCTATCACCCCGACTTCGCCCGCATCGACTGGAGCCGCGTGGAGTGGCTGCGCGGCAATGCGCCGTGGCAGCCGGAGCTGGACCGCACGCTGGCGGAAAACGGCCTCGGCCACAAGGACGTGATCCGCTTCCGCACGCCGGGGCTGGACGGTATCGCAGGCAGCTGCAGCTGAGCGCGGCGCGGGTTTGAAGGAGAACCGAGATGTATTCCCTGACCATTGAACCGATCGGCCAGACCATCCCCATCGCGCCGGGACAGACCGTGCTGGATGCCTGCCTGCGCAACGGCGTGTGGCTGCCGCATGCCTGCTGCCATGGCCTGTGCGCCACCTGCAAGGTGCAGGTGGTGGGTGGCGAGTTCGAGCACGGCGAGGCATCGAGCTTCGCGCTGATGGACTTCGAGCGCGACAACGGCCAGTGCCTGGCGTGCTGCGCCACCGCGCAGTCCGACATGGTGATCGAGGCCGATATCGAGGAAGATGCCGACTCGCTCGGCCTGCCGCTGGCCGACTACCGCGCCGAAGTGGTGGCCACGCGCGCGCTCACGCCCACCATCCGCGGCATCTGGCTGCGCGTGAAGGACGGCGGCGCCGCCGCCTTCCAGGCCGGGCAGTACCTCAACCTGCGCGTGCCCGGCTGCGACCAGCCGCGCGCCTTCTCGCTGGCCAACCGGCCCGGCGACGACCTGGTCGAGCTGCATGTGCGGCGCGTGGCGGGGGGCCAGGCCACCGGCTACCTGCATGARCAGCTCGCGGTGGGCGACGAACTGCGCTTCTCGGCACCGTACGGGCGTTTCTTCGTGCGCAAGTCCGCGCGCGTGCCGATGATCTTCCTGGCCGGCGGCTCGGGCCTGTCCAGCCCGCGCGCGATGATCCTCGACATGCTGGCCGCCGGCGAGACCTTGCCCATCACGCTGGTGCAGGGCGCGCGCAACCGCGCCGAGCTGTACTACGACGAGGAATTCCGCGCGCTGGCGGCGGCCCACCCGGGCTTCCGCTACGTGCCGGCGCTGTCCGACGAGCCCGGCGACAGCGGCTGGGACGGCGCGCGCGGCTACGTCCTCGATGTGCTGCAG
>NZ_JBFTND010000066.1:0-39360 GCF_056397305.1 Cupriavidus sp. 05N40 | reverse complement strand
CATGTCGGTGACGCCGTTGGCGGCGAGGGTTTCGACAAAGGCTTCCGAGGGGGTCATGGCCTGCGGGCCGGTGGTGGCGGGGGCGTCGGTGGTGGCCTGGCGCAGGGATTCGGGGAGGTGTTCGCTCATGGTGGTGGGTCTCCGGGCTTGAATTCAAAACGGAACGATTTGTTCCGGATACTGTGTGTTTGACGAACTGTAGGTCGGTAGTTCGCGATGGTCAATAGGGAAAATCAATAAACGGAATGATTTGTCTCTAAAATAGAAACCGTACTAAGATAGGTCAAAGCGCGGGTGACCCGCGGCTGGCGGCGCATGCGCGCCGCCGCGACGACAAGGTGCGGAGGAGAGCGAAGTGAGCGAAATCGTGATGGGCAAGCCGGACACAATGGTCGCGGCTCGCACCCTGTTCGGCATCGATTCGGGCCTGATGGTGCCGGCGTTCCGCGAACGCGACGACCATGTGCCGGAGATCGATCCGGCCTACCGTTTCAACCCCGAAGTGACGCTGGCGATCCTGGCGGGCTTTACCCGCGACCGCCGCGTGATGGTGCAGGGCCTGCACGGCACCGGCAAATCGACCCATGTCGAGCAGGTGGCGGCTCGCCTGAACTGGCCGTGCGTGCGCGTGAACCTCGACGGGCATATCAGCCGGCTCGACCTGGTCGGCAAGGACGCCATCGTCGTGCGCGACGGGCGGCAGGTCACGGAATTCCAGGAAGGGATCGTGCCCTGGGCATTGCAGCGCCCGGTGGCGCTGATCTTCGACGAATACGACGCCGGGCGCCCGGATGTGATGTTCGTGATCCAGCGCATGCTGGAGCGCGACGGCAAGTTCACGCTGCTCGACCAGAACCGCGTGATCCATCCCCATCCCGCCTTCCGCATGTTCGCCACCACCAACACCGTGGGGCTGGGCAACCTGAACGGCATGTACCACGGCACGCAGATGCTCAACCACGCGCAGATGGACCGCTGGAACGTGGTGGCCACGCTGAACTACCTGCCGCGCGCGGAAGAGGCGGGCATCGTGCTGGCGCGGGTGCCGGAACTGGCAGGCGAGGCCGGGCGCGCGCTGGTCGAATCCATGGTGAGCGTGGCGGAGCTCACGCGCAAGGGCTTTGCCACGGGAGACCTCTCCACGCTGATGTCGCCGCGTACCGTGATCAGCTGGGCGGAGAACTGCCAGATCTTCCGCGATCCGGCGCTGGCCTTCCGGCTGAGTTTTCTCAACAAATGCGACGACGCCGAGCGGCCGGTGGTGGCCGAGTACTTCCAGCGCTGCTTCGGGCGGGAACTGGATCCCGCGCGCGAAGCCGCGCCGGAGCCGCGCTGATGGCGGCGGACCGCCAGGCGGCGCGCCGCCATCAGCAGCGCGAAGCGCTGTGCGCGGCAGCAGTGCGCGCCCTCACCGGCGACGCCGCGCTGCACTATCGCGTCGGCCGCCTGTGCCGGGGCACCCGGCCGCTGCCGCTGCACGCGCCCCACATGCGCACCGATGCGCAGGCCGACGACTTTGCATCCCTGCGCGGCGCGGCGGACGGCGCCGCCTTGCGCCTGGCGCGCTCCGAGCCGGAACTGCACCGCCAGCTGTGCCCGGGCGATCCGGTCGAGCGGCTGGTGTTCGAGTTGCTGGAGCAACTGCGCTGCGAGTCGCTGCCGCCGGCCGGCATGCCGGGCCTGGCGCAGAACCTGAGGCACCGCTTCGAAGCCTGGTCGCGCGCCTTCCATCGCGCCGGCCTGGCCGAGACCCAGCTGGGCATCCTGCTGTACACGGTGGCGCAGATCGCGTGGTCGCGGCTTTCGGGCTGGCCGGTGCTGCCGGACACCGAGGACCTGATCGAAGCCACGCGGGCCGCCATCGTGCCGGTGCTCGGCGTGCCGCTGGCGGGCTTGCGCCGGCATCGCGCGGAACAGGGCGCGTTCGCCGCGCATGCGCTGGCGATCGCCAGGCTGCTTGGCGACATGTTGCGCTCTGCCCGCGCGGCGCAGGCGCAGGACGGCACCGGGGACGAGCAGGATGAGCAAGCCGTGCGCGTGGCGTTTTCGCTGGCGCTCGGTTGCGAGGACGATGAGCACGAGGCGATGGCCCCGGCGGCGACGGGCACCAGCCGCGTGCTGCAGGCCGCGGCCGGCGGCTATCGCGCCTACACCACCCGCTACGACCGCGAGATCGCGCCCGGCAAGCTGGTCCGCAAGGCCTTGCTTGCCGAGTATCGCGAACGTCTCGACCGCCGCATTGCCGAGCAAAGCATCCATGTGGCCCGGCTGGCGCGGGCGCTGAGCGCGGCGCTGGCCGTGCCGCAGCGCGATGGCTGGTCGTTCGGCGAGGAGCACGGCCGCATCGATGGCCGGCGCCTGGCGCAACTGGTCAGCTCGCCGGCCGAGCGGCGGCTGTTCCGCCTGGAGCGCCACAAGCTGCAGGCGGACTGCGCGGTCAGCCTGCTGATCGATTGCTCCGGCTCGATGAAGGCGCATATCGAGCGGGTGGCCATGCTGGTGGACGTGCTCGCGCGCGYGCTCGACCAGGCCGGCGTGGCCAGCGAGGTGCTCGGCTTCACCACCGGCGCCTGGAACGGTGGCCGCGCCCGGCTCGACTGGCTGGCGCGGGGCCGCCCCGCGCATCCCGGCCGCCTGAACGAAACCTGCCACATGGTGTTCAAGGACGCGGCAAGCCCCTGGCGCCGCGCCCGCGCCGGTATCGCCGCGCTGTTCAAGGCCGACCTGTTCCGCGAAGGGGTGGACGGCGAGGCTGTCGAATGGGCCTGCGCGCGCCTGCTGGCGCGCGCCGAGACGCGGCGGATCCTGATCGTGATCTCCGACGGCAGCCCGATGGATACCGCCACGGGGCATGCCAACGATGCCTGGTACCTGGACAACCACCTGAAGGAAGTGGTGGCGCGCCACGACACGCCGCGCGGCGTGGAAGTGCTGGGCCTGGGCGTCGGGCTGGACCTCAGCCCCTATTACCGCCGCTGCCTGGCGCTGGACCTGTCGGTGGCGCCGGCCATGCCGGTGTTCGCCGAGATCGTGCGATGGATCGGCGGGCGCGGCTGAACCGCCGCCCGGAACCGCCGCCCGGAACCGCCGGCCGGAACCGCCGCCCGGAACCGCCGCCCGGAACCGCCGGCCGGAACCGTCGCCCGGAACGGACGTGCGCATGGCGCGGGGCGGCGAACGGCCTGCCCCGCGCTCAGGCGCTAYAGCAAGCCGTGCCCATCGCCGCCAGCCGCAGCAGCCCCGGCAGCATCAGGTAAGCCCCGATCACCACCAGCACGCCGAAGGCGATGCGCCGCGTCGCCAGCGCCGAAAGCGGCGGCGGATAGCGCCGCGCAGCGATCGTCGTCAGCGCCACCACGGGCACGGCCAGCGCGGCCTCGAGCCAGATATCGGCGCCGAGCTGCCCCTGCCAGGCGCTGAACAGCGTGCGCGTGACGGAAGTCGCCGTGAACACCAGGATCAGCGCGCAGCGGATTTCCACCAGCGACAAGGGCTGGCGATAGAACTGGAAGATCAGCGGCGGCCCGGAGACGCCGAACATGCCGCTGAGCAGGCCGCCGAAGACGCCGCTCATGAAGAAGCTGCGGTCGCCGGAGCGTTGCCGCAGCGGGGCGGGGCGCAGCGCCGCGCTCAGGCCGCCATACAGCACCACCGCTCCCAGCAGCCATTGCAGGATGCCCGACGCGCTGCTGCTCAGGTAGTCGAGCAGCAGCACGCCCGCCACCACCGACGGCAGGATGCCCAGCGTGGCCGCGCCCACCGCGCGCCAGTCGACGTGATGCAGCTTGCCGGGCAGGGCCACCGCGCTGTTGGCCAGCGTCACCAGGCTGACCACCATGGCCACGCTGGCCACCGGCGCCAGGCCGAGGCCGCTGGTCGCGCCCATCACGATCATGCCGAGGCCGAAGCCGGTCACGGTCTGGAAGTAGCTTGCCGCGCCCATCAGCGCGAGCAGCGGCAGCAGGTGTTCGGTGCTCATGGCAGTGACGCGGCCATGGCGTTCCCGGCGGGCTGGGGGGGCCGTGTCTGCGCGGCGGCGGCCTGGGCCTGCACCGCCGTGACCGCGATCACGTAGTAGACGTCGTCGGCGCTGCAGCCGCGCGACAGGTCGTTGGCCGGCTGCTGCAGGCCCTGCAGCAGCGGCCCGATGGCCTTGGCGCCGCCCACGCGCTCGGCCAGCTTGTAGCCGATATTGCCGGCTTCCAGGTTGGGGAAGACCAGCACATTGGCGCGGCCTTCCACCTTCGAATGCGCGATCTTCTTCGCGGCGATCTCGGCCACGATGGCCGCGTCGAGCTGCACGTCGCCGTCGATCGCCAGCGCGGGGCGCCGTTCCTGCACCAGGCGGGTTGCCTCCACCACCTTGTCGACCGCCGCGTGCCTGGCGCTGCCGCTGGTGGAGAACGACAGCATCGCCACGCGCGGCGCATCCATCAGCAGGCTCTGCGCGCTGTCGGCCGCGGCCATGGCGATCTCGGCCAGCTCGCCGGCATCGGGGTCCACCACCAGCCCGCAATCGGAAAAGATCAGTCCGCCCTTCAAGGCATGGAACGGTTCGCAGAGCATCATCAGGAAAAAACTCGACACCAGCCTGAACGCGGGATCGATGCCGATGATCTGGATGGCGGTGCGCACCACGTCGGCGGTGGTGTGCACCGCGCCGGCCACCGAGCCGTCGGCATGGCCCAGGCGCACCATCAGGTTGGCGAAGCACAGCGGCTTGAGCACCTCGCGCTTCGCTTGCTCCAGCGTCATGCCCTTCCTGCCGCGCAGCGCGAACAGCTTGTGCGCGAACGACGGTGTGAGCGCGGAGGTGGCAGGGTCGATCAGGTCCATGCCGGCCAGGTCGATGCCGTCGCCGGCGGCGGCCTGGCGGATGCGCGCCGCGTCGCCCACCAGCACGATGCGGGCAATGGCCTCGCGGCTGGCGCGTTGCGCGGCCTGCAGGATGCGCGGGTCTTCGGCCTCGCACAGCACGATGCGCCGGGGCGCGGCGCGGGCGCGCTCGATGATGCGGTTGATCGCTTTCATTGGGTCGGGCTCCAGGGACTCAGACGAAGTCCTTGTACTTGTCGAGGGTGCGCACGGGCTTGGCGAGCGCATCGCGGCGGAACGGGTCGCCGAGCTCGCGGGTGCACATGATCTCGATGATGGTGGTCTTGCCGTGATTCATCTGCAGATCGATGGCGCGCTTGAGCGCCGGGCCCACGTCTTCGAGCTTGTCCACCACGATGCCCTCGGCGCCCATGGCGCGGGCGATCTCGGCGAAGCTTTGGTTGTCCAGCTCCCCCGCGACGAAGCGGCGGTTGTAGAAGTCGACCTGGTTCTTCTTCTCGGCGCCCCACTGGCGGTTGTGGAACACCACGGCGGTGACCGGGATATTGTGGCGCACGCAGGTCATGGTCTCCATCAGGCTCATGCCCCAGGCGCCGTCGCCGGCATAGGACACGGCCGGGCGGTGGGGCGCGGCCACCTTGGCGCCGATGATGGTGGGGAAGGCGTAGCCGCAGTTGCCCCAGCTCATGGCGGCGAAGAAGCTGCGCGGCTTGTTGAAGCGCAGGTAGCTGTTGGCCACCGAGTTGATATTGCCGATGTCGGTGGAGACCATCACGTCCTCGGGCATGGCTTTCTCCAGCTCGCGCAGCACCTGGCGCGGATGCAGGTAGTGGCCGCCATTGGGCGTGCGCTCCTGCTTCTGCTCCTCGATCATGTCCAGGCTGTAGGGGTCGCGCTCGTGGGTCCATTCGTCGAGCTCTTTCTCCCAGGCGGCCTTCTCGGCGGCGATCTGGCCGGCGCGCTCTTCGCGCGAGGCGTCGCACACCAGGGTGCGCCCGGCCAGGCGCCCGGTCAGCGCCACGGCGGCGGCCTTGGCGTCGCCGCAGATGCCCACGGAGATCTTCTTGACCAGGCCGAGCATCTTGTGGTCGGCATCGATCTGGATGATCTTGGCCTGCTTGGGCCAGTAGTCCATGCCGTGCTGGGGCAGGGTGCCGAAGGGTCCGAGGCGCGAGCCGAGGGCGACCACCACGTCGGCGCGGGCGAGCAGCTTCATGGCGGCCTTGGAGCCCTGGTAGCCGAGCGGGCCGCACCACAGCGGATGGCTGGCGGGGAAGGAATCGTTATGCAGGTAGCTGTTGACCACCGGCGCGCCGAGGCGCTCGGCGAGTGCCTGGCATTCGGCGATGGCATCGGCCATGACCACGCCGCCGCCGGAGATGATGACGGGGAACCTGGCCTGGGCGAGCAGCTCGGCGGCTTCGTTGAGGCGTTGTTCGCCGCCGGGGCCGCGGTCCAGGCGCTGCGGGCGGGGGATCTCGGCCTGGATCTGGCCGTAGAAGTAGTCGCGCGGGATATTGAGCTGGGTGGGTCCCATCTCGGCCATGGCGCGGTCGAAGCAGCGGCCGGTGAACTCGGCCATGCGTGCCGGGTGGGTGACATGGCCCTGGTACTTGGTGAACTCCTGGAACATCGGCAGCTGCTTGGCTTCCTGGAAGCCGCCGAGGCCGATGCCCATGGTGCCGGCCTCGGGGGTGACGATGACCACGGGGCTGTGGGCCCAGTAGGCGGCGGCGATGGCGGTGACGCAGTTGCTGATGCCGGGGCCGTTCTGGCCGATGACGACGCCGTGGCGGCCGGAGACGCGGGAATAGCCGTCGGCCATGTGGCCGGCGCCCTGCTCGTGCACCACGGGGATGAGGCGGATGCCGGCGGGGGCGAAGATGTCCATGGCGTCCATGAAGGCGGAGCCCATGATGCCGAACATGTCGGTGACGCCGTTGGCGGCGAGGGTCATGTCGGTGACGCCGTTGGCGGCGAGGGTTTCGACAAAGGCTTCCGAGGGGGTCATGGCCTGCGGGCCGGTGGTGGCGGGGGCGTCGGTGGTGGCCTGGCGCAGGGATTCGGGGAGGTGTTCGCTCATGGTGGTGGGTCTCCGGGCTTCGATCTCAAAACGGAACCAAACGTTCCGAAAAGTGTTTGTGAGTCGAATGTAGGATGAGACCGAGCGATGGTCAACATGAAATTCAAATAAACGGAACGATTTGTATCTTAAAGTGAACCAAATCTGGTCGTGGACCCACAGTTACCCCCGGCTGGCT
Source organism: Cupriavidus sp. 05N40 (assembly GCF_056397305.1). Classification (NCBI taxonomy): domain Bacteria; kingdom Pseudomonadati; phylum Pseudomonadota; class Betaproteobacteria; order Burkholderiales; family Burkholderiaceae; genus Cupriavidus; species Cupriavidus sp. 05N40. The sequence goes on along the minus strand of NZ_JBFTND010000066.1, from coordinate 32,263 downwards.
CTAACCGCAACGGGGCACGCTTCCTACCATAGGGCTACACCGCGCTTGGAGCGGACCGAGGCGATCCCGCCGGCAGAACGGGACGCCACCAGAACGAGAGGACGCAAAGACGTCCCAACCAGACGGAGACACGGCATGCCTCATGCTTATTACCTCTTCCTCCTCGAGCAGGCACCGCCCCGGTGCCACGCCCCTGTTGCCGGCACTCGCGCAGCACGCCAGACGGCACTGCACGCCGGCACGCAACCCAGTCAATCTTGAGGAGGTTCATCATGCGTTGGATCAAGCAGCTTGCAGCAAGCGTAGTGCTGGCGGCCGTCGTCGCCCCGGGCGCCTATGCGCAGAGCAGGGAAGTCGTGATCGCCTACCAGGACATGGTGGTGCCATGGCGCTATGCGCAGGACATGAAGGAAGTCGAGAAGCAGACCGGCTACAAGGTTTCGTTCCGCCAGTTCGGCGGTGGYGGCGACGTGATCCGGGCGATGGCTTCCGGCCAGATCGCCATCGGCGAAGCCGGTACCTCGCCGATTGCCTCGGCGCTGTCGCAAGGGCTGGACGTGGAACTGTTCTGGATCCTTGACGACATCAATGCGGCCGAAGCCATGGTGGCGCGCAACGGCAGCAATATCAACAGCGTGGCCGACCTCAAGGGCAAGCGGGTGGGCGTGCCCTTCGTCTCCACCACGCACTACCACACGCTGGTGGCGCTGGAGCAGGCCAGGATCAATCCGCGCGACGTCAAGATCATGAACATGCGCCCGCCCGAAGTGGCGGCGGCCTGGGAGCGCGGCGACATCGATGCCACCTTTATCTGGGATCCGGTGCTGGCCAAGCTCAAGCAGTCGGGCAAGGTGCTGGTGACGTCGGGCAAGATCGCCAGCGAGACCGGCAAGGCCACCTTCGACGGCATGATCGCCAACAAGAAGTTCGCGCGCGAGAACCCCGAGTTCATGGTCAAGTTCGTCAAGATCCTGGCCGCGGCGGACGAAAAATACCGGCAGGACAAGGCCGGCTGGAGTGCCGACTCTCCCATGGTGAAGGCTGTCGCCAAGGTATCGGGCGCCAAGGCTGAAGCGGTGCCGGCCAGCATGGCGCTGTACAACTTCCCCACGCTCGACGAGCAGGCCTCGCCGCGCTGGCTGGGTGGCGGCGCGGCCAAGGCGCTGCAGTCCGCGGCGCAATTCCTCAAGGAACAGGGCACCATCCAGACCGTGTTGCCGGACTATGGCCCGGGCGTGAATGCCGAGTGGGTGCGGCGCGCGCTGGCCAAGACGCCGGCCTGATCTGCGCGCGCCGCATGGCGCGATGAAGGACGGTTGCCGCGGCGCGGGCGATGCCCGCCGCGCGGCCTCGACACACTCTCTTCGGAAGTTTGCAGCTATGGCCAAACTCGAAATCGACAACCTCAGCGTGAACTACGGCGGCCGCGGCGGCGCCGAGACGCTGGCCCTGTCGCAGGTCAATCTCACCATGGAGCGCGGCGACTTCGTGGTCGCGCTGGGCGCCTCCGGGTGCGGCAAGACGACCCTGCTGTCGTGCATTGCCGGTTTCATGCAGCCCTCGGAAGGCGAGATCCGCCTCGACGGCAGATCCGTGCACGGCCCCGGTGCCGAGCGTGGCGTGGTGTTCCAGAAGCATGCACTGATGCCCTGGCTCAATGTGCTGGACAACGTGGCGCTGGGCCTGCGCCTGCGCGGCGTGCCGCGTGCCGAGCGCCTGCGCATCGCGCAGGAGAAGCTGGCGCTGGTGGGACTGGAGAAGGTGGCGGCCAAGCCGGTCTACCAGCTGTCCGGCGGCATGCAGCAGCGCGTGGGCATTGCCCGCACGCTGGCCAACGATCCCGCGGTGATGCTGATGGACGAGCCGCTCGGCGCGCTGGATGCGCTCACCCGCGAATCGATCCAGGCGCTGATCCTCAAGCTGTGGGCGGCCGAGCAGAAGATCGTTTTCTTCATCACCCACAGCGTGGAGGAAGCGCTCTTCCTGGCCACCCGCCTGATCGTGATGACGCCGTCGCCGGGACGCATCGCGCATACCTACGAGATGCCGTTCGCGCGCCGCTACATTGCCTGCGGCGATGCACGCGAGGTGAAGTCCGACCCGGAGTTCATCCGCTATCGCGAAGAAATCGTCAACCTGATCCATGCCACGCCCTGAGGAGCCCGCCATGTCCGCTTCCGTTCAACGACTCGACCCTGCGCCGGGCGCCGGTGCCGTGGCCGCCGCGCCCGCCGCGCGCCGCATGAAGGCCGTCTCCGGCTATCGCCTGCCCGGCGAAGGCAGCAGTTCGCGCATCTCCACCATCACCGTGGCGTCGCTGCTGGCGCTGTGGTGGATCGCCAGCCACCTGCGCTGGCTGCCGCCACTGTTCCTGCCCACGCCGGAATCCATCATCAACGCGTTTATCGATGCCTGGAACGGCAATGTGCAAGGCGGCCTGCCGCTGACCGAGCATTTCCGCGCCAGCATGGTGCGCGTGTTCGGCGCCTTCGCGCTGGCCACCGTGACGGCGGTGCCGATCGGCGTGATGATGGGCGTGTCGCGCATCGCCCGCGGCGTGTTCGATCCGCCCATCGAGTTCTACCGTCCGCTGCCGCCGCTGGCCTACCTGCCGCTGATCGTGATCTGGTTCGGCATCGACGAAACCTCCAAGATCCTGCTGATCTTCCTGGCCTGCTTCGCGCCGCTGGCCATGTCGGCGCAGGCCGGCGTGCGCTCGGTCACCATCGAGCAGATCAACGCGGCGTATTCGATGGGGGCCAACCCGTGGCAGGTGATCCGCCATGTGGTGATCCCGGCCGCGCTGCCGGACATCCTGACGGGCATGCGCATCGCCATCGGCTTCGGCTGGACCACGCTGGTCGCCGCCGAGATGGTGGCCGCCACGGCGGGGCTGGGGCAGATGGTACTGAATGCGTCGAACTTCCTGCGCACCGACGTGGTGATCATGGGTATCGGGCTGATCGGCCTGATCGCCTATACCTTCGACCTGCTGATGCGCAAGATGGAGACGTGGCTGGTGCCGTGGAAGGGGAGGATGTAAGGGTCGAGGGTTGCCGGTTGCCGGGCGGTGGCATGCTCCGCCCGGTTTCTGTTTATGCAATGACCTTGGGCAAACCGACGCGTAGCATTCCCGTGTCCAGCGGCGTCGGTTATCCCGGCAGTACATACTTATAGCCCGGCGTCTGTGCCGAAGTCCGATGGTCTGTGTTCAGGATCACGACCCGATGATCACGACCCCACACATCAAGAAAATGGTAGATGCTTTCTAATTCATCCTCGTGGATCTCTTCCAACGCCTCGTCCAAGATCAGCGTACCCCCGGCTCGCCATTGGTGATTCTCAAGAAGCTCACGAAGAACTGCGTCTGCTCGTCGTCCCTGACCAATCTCGGTCATCTCGCGTCTGCCAAAAAATGCGACGGTGCGCCCCCAGCGATGTAACGCCCAAAACAATTCGGTCAACAGGGTCGTCTTCCCGCATCCCGACCGGCCTAATACCCAGTTGACTCCAAAATTGAAGTTCACCTCTGGATAACGGATTCCTGTCAGGGGGGAGTGCGCTTCGGCGAGCCGGATTCCCTGCTCACCCTCTTCAAGGCTCACCCAAGGAATACGGTTTACCAGCGGCAAGTTGGAAACTGCGTGAAAAGATGATGCCGTGCTTAGCAGGCCGGAACCGGCCACAAAGAGGCGGATGGACTCCCGGTCTACGGCAAGGAGCGCGGACAGAAGGAACGCAGCAAGCGAGGCTTCCACCTTCGCGAGCAGCAAAGAGCTGAGGCACAGCATCAGCAGGATATGGAAGGTCCCCTCGAGTAGGAGCGCCAGCTCCACCTTCTTTAGATAGAGCCGTACCTTGGCTTCGGTCCAACGTTGGAGCGATGGCAACGCCAGCACGGCTCTCATCCGCCTAGTTCGCGTAGTCTGGCCCAGTCTAGCTGTCGCCAGGTCGAATGACGCCCAATCGCGAATAGTGAGCACAAATGTCCGACTCGCCTCCAGCATTTTTTCTCTTGCCAACACAATTCCACGGTAGTTCCTGGAGTAAAAAAACCAAACCAGGATTACAAAACCAGCTATGAAACCAATACCCAAAGCGCCCGCCGCGAAAACCAGTGACATAGCGAAAAGCGAAAACACAGCAAGAGCCCAAGTAAAGTCGTGAAGGTAGTACGAGAAGCCCTCTTGTGCAACGTCGAGGTCGACGGGAACTCTCCTCTCGATCTCTATGTTTGGCGACGACGATCGGAAGATCGAAAGGGAAAGGCTCTTGAAGGTTTTACGCCTGACATGATGCTCAAGTGCCATCCCACCAAGTATCGTGAGCGAGAAAGCTCCCATGGCTGACCAGATGGCTTCACGTGTCAACGAACCATGGCTTCCAATAAGGCGTGCCACATTCGCATCGAGATAGGCGGCGAGGATAAAGACAGGAAAGTACCAGCGCACAAAACGCGGAATAACCGGGGCTTTGCCGCTTCTATCTGGCGACTGAGCTTCCCTTAGGGGCGGGTCTAAATGACTCCGAGGCTCTGAAAGTTCAGAATATCCATCACGTGAAATTCCATCCGCACCGCATACCCTGAGCGCCCCTTCAGTTACAAGCTGATCCAACAGCGTTTTGGCTTTCATTCTATTTGGCAGATCGAGTGAAATTAGCTGGGTTGACAGGCTCAGCGGCACATCTCGATCTACTGCGCAACACACGGATCGGATCAGGAGCAATCTTTGCTTTTGGCCCTCCGACAGTTCGTCAGGCGCTAGCAATTTCTCAAAGGGCGTTGGAAGTTCTCCCAGGCCAAGCTCGCCCCACATCCCGAGCCGACGAARAAGCCGGCATCGTAGTGGACCCCGGCCCAACAGATTCACGTACAGCGGCGCCGCCCAGATGGTGTCCTTGCCGTCGAAGGTAACGCATGATGAATTCCCTACCGGAATCCGGCTACACGTCGCATCGATATGCGCTTGAGCGCTCTTAAGTGCTTTCCACGCCTGCACCTCGCGCGGAATTGCGAGAAGTGCCGCGAACAGCGGCATCGAGACCCAGAACACCGTTACACCTGCCTCACCGAGTGACATCCCAGGAACGACACCAATTGCTCCAATCGCGGCCAAGGGAAGAATTCTCAGTAGTATTCCCAAGTAGGTCTCGGAAATCTTTGCGCCTGAGTCGAGTGCTCGCCAAAGACGCTCCTGCCTACTCAGAGCATCAAAGCGCGCGGCGCTCGCCTGTTTCATTTCATCGAGCCCCAGTACTCCGAGTCTCCTGGCGATAAGTGTGTTGAACTCTGCGTTCCGGCTTGTAACCGTTTCATTGACGCGCAACAAGGCGTAGACGCTAATCCATTGCAGTACAAATACCATCCCGCTTACCAGAGCCACGCCAATCAAAACACCTAACGCTTGCAAATTAAAAAATGATCCTATTATCGCCAGCGTGGCAACTATTGCTATAAAATTCCCGACAAGATCCTCCCTTGCCAGTGCAAAATCCAACCGCTGTTGAAGGAATCTGTATAGGGTCCTCGCCTGATCCCCGTCGTCGTATTTGTGCACTCTGGCGCAATGCTGGAGATGATCGCTAGCCATGGTGATGGAACTGGCAACCAAGCGAGCGAGGACCCGGCCGAGAAAGATACGAACCAATCCCAGGATGGAGATCAATATCAAAGCGCGCGGGCTTGGATCGCGAAGCATGAGAGCAACTACAAAAAAAAGAGCGTACTGGGCCGCGAAGCTAGCGCACTTCAACGCGCAGTAGAACAGTGAGAAGGGCTGTAGCGAGAATCGGGAAGGGGCGCGCGGCGAGTTCAAGATGATGTCTTGGCATAGGTGTCGAAGGCGCGGTTTAACTTGTACTCGCGCAGGTCTGCAACGTGCTCGGTGAGGGTGGTCGCACGCCGATCAAAAAATCGGGCGACTACGCCAAGTTCAACCCTGATGGGGACAAGTTCCGTGCCGTCTTGAGTTTCACGCCAACGAGATTCGCCATAATGTCGTGTCGAGGCTGCCTTGGTGGGTAGGATCACCAGCCAAGTTGGCGGGTGAGAACCTTCGGCCGCCAACCGCCGGATTCAAGTATTGAAATTAATAATTGGTTGATAAATAGGGTTAACCATTGTTATTAAGGTTTGGATGATAAAATCTGAAATTTCCGAATTGAGATTTATGGCGTAAAAAATTTCTAAATAGAAAATCTGAAATTTCTCAACTTAACTCAATGAAATATGATTGGAGATAGAAGGCATGCGCGGGTAACCCATTGATTCCACCTGGAATTCAGGTTGAAGTACCTTATTGGGTGCGTTGCGATCGCGCAACGTTGCACTACGCGGGCGCCCACCGAGCGAGAATTTTCCGCCGCTCGCCAATTGAAACCAGTGGCTAACGCACCGCTTACTCGGCAGCAAGCCCTCGTCGCGGGAAAACGCCTAAGGGTCCATTGGACTACCGTCTACCGCCTTCGACGCCGCTTCCACAACGACCCAGTGGCGAGTGCCCTGAGGCGTTCGCGGCGAGGCCCAAATTCGGGTCGGAGACCACCCCGACAGCGCGGCGGCGACCCAGTCTTGCGACGACAGGCAAGGGGGCGTTTAATTACCTGGAGGACGTCCAGGGAGCATCTATGGCGCGCTGCACAAATTGTGAGCTCGAGAATGCCGTTGGCGCCAGTTTTTGTGAGCAGTGCGGCAACCGGCTCCCGCGTCTCTGCGTGCGCTGTGGCCACGAAATGAATCCGACGGCGCGCTTCTGCAGTGCTTGCGGCGAGCCCGTCAGTGAATTGCCGCAACCCGCCGCCGCCGCCCCCGTTCATTACACGCCACCGCATCTGGCCGAGCGTATCCGGGCCGAGCAGGCGGCGCTGGAAGCCCGGGGAGATACCGCTGGCGAACRCAAGACAATCACCGTCCTGTTTGCCGATATGGCGGGCTCGACCACCCTGATCCACGACCTGGACCCGGAAGAGGCCCATCACCTGATCACCCCCGTCATCGAGCTGATGATGGAGGCCGTGCATTACTACGAGGGGTACGTGGCCAAGTCATTGGGCGACGGCATTCTCGCGCTGTTCGGCGCACCGATCGCGCATGAGGACCATACCCAGCGCGCATTGTTCGCGGCGCTGCGCATGCAGGAGGCGATGCGCCGGCACAGCGACCGGCTCCGGCTGGAGCAGGGCATCTCGCTGCAGATCCGGGTGGGCGTCCACACGGGCGAGGTGGTCGTGCGCTCGATCCGCAAGGACGACCTGCACACTGACTATGATCCGGTGGGGCACACGATCCACATTGCCGCGCGGATTGAAACAATGGCTGCGCCCACATCCATTCTCGTCAGCGAATCCACCCACAAGCTCGCCGAAGGGTATTTCGAGTTCAAGGCGCTGGGAGAGGCCCTGGTCAAAGGCATCCCCAAACCGCTCGTGGTCTACGAGGTGCTGGGTCTCGGGGCGTTGCGCACGCGCCTGCAGGTGGCGGCTCACCGCGGCCTGGCTCGCTTCGTCGGCCGCGAAGCCGAACTGGAGGCGCTGCACCTGGCGCTGGACCAGTCCGTGGCCGGGCACGGGCAGATCGTCGCGGTGGTGGGGGAGGCCGGCGTCGGCAAGTCGCRCCTGTTCCACGAGTTCAAGGCGCGCTCGCAGAGCGGATCCCTGGTGCTGGAGACTTTTTCGGTCTCGCATGGCAAAGCCTTTGCCTATCTGCCCCTGATCGAGCTCCTGAAGAACTACTTTCAGATCACCGCCCAGGACGACAAGCGGCGATGCCACGAGAAGGTCACGGGCAAGGTCCTCACGCTGGAGCGCAGCCTCGAGGACCTCATGCCCTATCTGCTCTATCTGCTGGGTATCGTCGGGCCCGGCTCGGCGCTGGCGGACATGGGCGCAGACCTTCGGCGCGAGCGCACGTTCGAGGCGATCACGCGCCTGCTGGAGCGAGAAAGCCGGAATCAGCCCATTGAGCTGCTGTTCGAAGACCTGCAATGGCTGGATAACGAGACAGAAGCCTTTCTCGCTTACCTCGTCGAGCGGGCGGCGGATGCCCGGATTCTCCTCCTTGTGAACTACCGCGCCGAGTACCAGCCCGCCTGGGTCAGGCAGGACAATTGCACGGAATTGCGGCTCGCCCCGCTTGGTCCTGCCGAGGCGCAAGGCCTGCTCGGCGGCTTGCTGGGCGATGACCCCGGTCTCGGGCCGCTCAGGCAGCTCATCCTGGAAAAAACCGAGGGCAACCCCTTCTTCATGGAGGAGGTCGTCCAGACCCTCGCCGAGGAAAAGGCGCTGCTCGGTGAGCCCGGCCGGTACCGCATCGAGAAGACCCCGGCCGCGCTGCATATTCCGACCACGGTACAGGGCGTGCTCGCGGCGCGCATGGATCGGCTGCCATCCGCGCAGAAGGAACTGTTGCAGACCCTGGCCGTGATCGGCAAGGCATTCCCGTTGAGCCTGATCCGGCAGGTCACCGGGCAGCCGGAAGACCGCCTGTATCCGTTGTTGGCCGGTCTGCAGGCCGGAGAGTTTATCTACGGGCAACCCGCCTTTCCGGAGGTGGAGTATGCGTTCAGGCACGCGCTGACTCAGGAGGTCGCGGGCAACTCCCTGCTCTCGGAACAGCGCTGCGCATTGCATGAACGCACGGGGCGGGCCATCGAGGCCCTCTTCCGTCAGCAGTTGAAAGGCCACTGCAGCGAACTGGCCCATCACTACAGTCACAGCGGCAACATCCCCAAGGCGGTGGAGTACCTGCATTGTGCCGGGCGTCAGGCCGTTGAGCGTTCGGCGCATCTCGATGCCATCCGTCACCTGAGTACGGCCCTGGAACTGCTCGAGCGCCTGCCCGACACGCCGGAGCGCGCAGGCCAGGAGCTTGCATTGCGCGTCACGCTGGGGCCCGCCCTGATTGCCGCGAGAGGTTATGCCTCGCCGGAGGTGGAGGCCACCTATACCCGGGCGCTGACCTTGTGCGAACTCGCTGGCAACACCCCTCAGCGCTTCGAGGTGAAGTTGGGAATGCGCGCTTTCTATTCGCTTCGTGCGCAGCACGAAACCGCGTATGTGCTAGGGGAGGCGCTGCTCAGGTTTGCCGAGGATGCGCAAGATACGGCGTTGCTCGGACAGGCGCACGTTGCGCTGGGAGGCACTTCACTATACCTGGGCGAGTTCCACGAGGCGCGGGCGCACCTGGAGCGTGGGCTTGCCCACTATGAACCTGAGTCGATCGCCCCTGGCGCACTGTTCGGTCAGGATTACGGGGTCCGTGGCCGCAGCCTCCTGGCATGGGTCTTATGGCATCTTGGCCTGCCGGCGCAAGCCAGCCAGGCCACCCAGGATGCACTGACCCTGGCCCGGAAGATTACGCATCCTTTCAGCCTCGCGCTCGGCCTGGCCTTTGCGGCCGAGCTGCATCAGTACCGGCGCGACGTACAACTGACCAGGGAGTGCGCCGAAGCCGCCATCACGCTCTCGACCGAGCACGGGTTTCCCTTCTGGCTCGCATGGGGCACCATCCTGCGGGGTTGGGCGTTGGCCGAACAGGGGAGCCGTGAAGAGGGCATCGTCCAGATCCGCCGTGGCCTGGCCGCCTACCAGGCCACGGGGGCCGAGCTGGGCCGGCCTTATTTCCTGGCCCTGCTGGCCCAGGTCTACGAGGACGCCGGACAAACCGAGGCCGGACTCGACGTGCTGGCCGACGGGCTCTCCATGATCGGCAATACGCGGGAACGCCACTACGAAGCGGAACTGCATCGGCTCCAGGGGGAATTGCTTCTCCATCGGCCGGGCGGGTCCGCCGACCCTGAAGCGGCGGAAGCGTGTTTTCATCGGGCCATCGCGATTGCCCGGCAGCAAGGCGGGAAGTCGCTTGAGCTGCGCGCGGCGCTGAGCCTCGCCCGGCTATGGGAACACCAGGACAAGGCGGAAGCCGCGCGGCAGACGCTGGCCGGGATTCACGCGTCCTTCACGGAAGGGTTCGACACCGCCGACTGGCAGCAGGCCAAGGCCCTGCTGGATGCCGCGATCGAAGGCCGGATGTAAGTCCGCAATCTTTATTCTGTTTGAATCACCCGTTCTCTACCTGGCAAACGGCGGCGTCCATGCAGGCTGCTCAGAAAGTAGCGGCCAGCTCCCTGGCCGTTTCCTGCAGGCGTGGCACGAACTCCAGCGAGCGCGACAGCGGCGAGCGGGCCGTGGGTGCATGCACCGCCAGCGCCGCAACCACATGTCCGCGCTCGTCGCGCACCGGCACCGCCACGCAGGAAATGCCAGCGACGAATTCCTCGTTGTCCACGCCGAGCTGCTTGTGCGCGCTGCGGTCCAGCTCGGCTTCGAGCAGTTCCACGTCGGTGATGGTGTTGGGCGTGAAGCGCTCCAGCGGCAGTTGCCGCACCAGCGCCGCGCGTTGCTCGCGCGGCAGCAGCGACAGCAGCAGCTTGCCGCTGGCCGAGCAGTGCAGCGGCACGCGCGAGCCCGGCTTCAGGTCCAGCCGCAGCGGCCACGGCGCTTCCATGCGATCCAGGTACAGCACCGAGGTTTCGTGCAGCATGGTCAGGTTGACCGTCTCGCCGATGTCCGCCACCAGTCGCGCCAGGATGGCGTGGCGCAGCTGGCGCGTGCCCGAATGCGTGACGATGGCCACGCCCAGCCGGGACAGGCGCGGTCCTACCGCGTAGGCGTTGCGCGCGCCGGGCTCGCGGATCACCAGCCCGCCGGACTCCAGCGCGCCAAGCATGCGGTGCAGCGAGGCCTTGGGCGCTTCGAAGCCCTGCATGATCTCCGCCAGCGAGAGAGGGCGGTCGGCCGCCACCAGGAACTCGAGCAGGGCGAAGGCGCGCAGCGTGGGCGTGTCGCGGTCCGCCGCCGGGTCCGGCGGGACGCCGGGCGCCGGCGCGGCCTCCTCCTCTTCGTCCAGGTCCACGGCGGTGACCGCCTGGCGGGCATTCCGTGGTGCTTTTGCCTTAGGTGCTTCAGGAGGCGCCTTGCGCGCCGCCGCAGTTGCTGATGCCGATTTCAATCCAACCTCCGTTCCGGAAAACGAGACAGATTGATTGTACTTCCGGAACGCCAGGGGCTGCTACCCAGGTCGCCCTGCCGTGGGGGTGAGCGCGCGCTCCGGCCAGCCTTTCGCGCAGGGCTGGCCGGATCGAAGGCGCGCGCCGGCTGCCTCAGGCGGCGACCGCAAGCGGCCGGTCGCCGGCGATGGTGGTGCGGTGCAGTTCGCGGTCGAAGCCGTCGTAGTCGTTCATGGCGAGATGCTGCGTGCAGCGGTTGTCCCAGACCGCCAGCGCGCCGCGCGTCCAGCGGAAGCGGCAGGTGAACTCCGGCCGCACCGCGTGGCTGTAGAGGTACTGCAGCAGGGGCGCGCTTTCTTCCTCGGTCATGCCTTCGAAGCGCAGCGTGTAGGTGCTGTTGACGTAGAGCGCCTTCTTGCCGGTGGCCGGATGCACGCGCACCACCGGGTGCGTGACCTCGCTGCTGGCGCGCGCATCGGTGCGCACGTCCATCTTGTGCGCCGGATCGCCGTTGTTGACCACCGCGCCCATGGCGCCGTACGAGCGCACCGGGCTGTGCACGGCGCGCAGGTTGTCCAGCACCGCCTTCAGGCCATCCGACAGCGCATCGTAGGCGCGGTACATATTGGTCCACAGCGTGTCGCCGCCATAGGGCGGGATCACGCGCGCATAGAGCGCGGAGCCCATCGGCGGCTGCTCGGCGTAGCTCATGTCGGAATGCCACAGGCCGCCGAAATTGCGCCGGGTCTGTTCCGTCTTGCCTTTCATCACCGGCAGGATTTCCGGGTGGCCCTGCAGCGCGCGGATGAACGGCACTTCGAGCAGTTCGCCGAAATGCGCGCTGAAGGCCTTGTGCTGCCCGGGCGTGAGTTCCTGGCCGCGGAAGAAGATCACCAGGTGCGCATGCAGCGCGGCGCGGATCTCGGCGAAGGTTTCCGCCGGCAGCGGCTTTGCCAGGTCGACTCCGCCGATCTCCGCACCGAGCGCGCCGGCGATGGGCTGGACTTCGATAAAACGGTATTGCGTCATGGTTGGTCTCCGTGGTGGATGCGGCAGGCTGCGGTCAATGGCCGATGGCCGGTGGCGCCGCGGTTCATTGGATGGTGATGCTGGCGCTGTGCACCAGCGTGCCCCACTTGCGCGCCTCCGCCTCGATATAGCGGCCGAACGGCTGGGGGCCGGCGCCCGAGACGATGCCGCCCATCTCTTCGAGCTTGCGGCGCACGTCGGGCAGGTTCAGCACCGCCTGCAGCTCTGCGTCGAGCCGGGCCACGATGGGTTTGGGGGTGGCCGCCGGCACCAGCACGCCGAACCATCCCGCGATCTCGTAGCCGCGCAGGCCGGCCTCGGCCATGGTGGGCACGTCCGGCAACTGCGGCGAGCGCTGCGCGCTGGTGATGGCCAGCGCGCGCAGCTTGCCGGCCTTCACCAGCGGCAGCGCGGACGGCATGTTGTCGAACATCAGCGGCACGTGGCCGGCCATGGTGTCGTTCAGGCCCGGCGCGCTGCCCTTGTACGGCACGTGGGTCAGGCGCAGGCCGGCGGTGGTGGCGAACAGTTCGCCCGCCAGGTGCAGCGAGGTGCCGGCGCCCGGCGTGGCAAAGCTGAGCGGCGCCGGCTGCCGCTTGCCGTAGTCGACCAGTTCCTGCACCGAATGCACCGGCAGCGCCGGGTTGACCACCAGCAGGTTCGGCACCGCCATCAGCATGGTCACCGGCGCCAGGTCCTTGAGCGGGCTATAGGGCAGGTCGGGATAGAGCGAAGGGTTGATGGCGATGGGGCCGATATTGCCCATCACGATGGTGTAGCCGTCGCCCGGCTGCTTGGCGACGTAGTCGGTGCCCACGTTGCCGCCGGCGCCGGCCTTGTTTTCCACCACCACGGGCTGGCGCAGCCGCTCGCTGAGCTTCTGGCCGACGATGCGCGCCAGCATGTCGGTCGAGCCGCCCGGCGGGTAGGGCACCACCCACTTGATCGGCCGGGAGGGCCAGGCGTCGGCGGCACGCGCGGCAAGCGGGGCGGTGGCCGCAGCCAGTGCGGCCAGGGAGGCAAGGATAAGGAGGGCGCGGGCGCGCGCGGGGGCCAAGGGTGTCATGTTTGTCTCCGTAAGGAACGAGGCGCGGTACTTGCCGCGGCCTTCTCATTGCTTTAGTATGTTCACTAGATGAACGTATAGTCCTCTAGGTGAACGGTTGGCGAATGAAGAATAATAGATCGATCCAGCGGTGTCTAGCCATCCTGCAGGCGTTCCGCCACAACGGGCGTCCCACGCTGGCGGAGCTTTCGCGCGCGGTGGACCTGCCGCATCCCACGGTGCTGCGCTTTCTGCTGACGCTGGAAGAGGACGCCTATGTGGCGCGCGAAGGCAATCGCTGGCGCCTGACCACCCGCATCTTCGAGATCGGTTTCGCGGCGCTGGAAAGCCTCGGCGYGACCGAAGCCGTGCAAGAAGGACTGCAGCAGCTCGCCGACGCCTACTCCGGCACGGCCAACCTGGGCGAAGCCAATCCGGAGGGCGTGATCATCATCGGGCGGGCCATGGCGCCCGCCGAGCGGCGCCGGCTGGTGGTGATGAACCTGCGCGTCGGCAGCGTGCTGCCGCCCGGCAGCGCGCTGGCGATGGCCTTGCCGCTGCCGCCGGGCGAATGGAGCGTGCTGGCCTACCCGGAGAGCAACCAGGTATCGGTTTCGGTGCCGGTGCCCGCCGCGGGGTCGCGGCAGTTGTCGCTGGGCATCTCCACCTCGGCGGGCGAGGCGACGCCGGAGCGGATTCCGGCGGAGATCGTGCCCGCGCTGCAAAGGGCGGCGGCCAATATCAGCCGCCTGATCGGGCTGGCGCCGGTGTGAGCTGCCGCGGGCCGCGCCTGGCCGTTGATCGCACGGAAAAAACGGACTCTGCACCTCGCAGGCGGCGCTTTGCCGTCGCAGCGCTTTCCTCACATGCCTGCCAAGGCACGGCGGATGCTAAAGTTCGCCCTTGTCGATACATGCATACCCAATCATGAATGTATTGACATGGCCGCAACAGCGTCGCCCGGGAAGTCCTGCCGGCGGCGCCGCGGCATCCCTCGGCATGCCGGCGGACATGTATCCGCGGCGGCCGTCTCCTTGCCAAGCAGCACAACCGTTACGAAGAGACACCCGTGAGATCTGCCTCCCTCGAATCCTTCCTGGCCGGGGTTGCCCGGCGCGACCCTGACCAGCCTGAGTTCCTCCAGGCCGTGAAGGAAGTCATGATGACGCTGTGGCCGTTCGTCGAGCAGCATCCGCGCTACGGCGAGCAGGCCCTGCTCGAGCGGCTGGTGGAACCCGAGCGCGTGATCCAGTTCCGCGTGGCATGGACCGACGACCGCGGCCAGGTACAGGTCAACCGCGCATTCCGCGTCCAGCACAGCTCCGCCATCGGCCCCTACAAGGGCGGCATGCGCCTGCATCCCACGGTCAATCTCTCCGTGCTGAAATTCCTCGGCTTCGAGCAGACCTTCAAGAACGCGCTGACCACGCTGCCCATGGGCGGCGGCAAGGGCGGCTCCGACTTCGATCCCAAGGGCAAGTCCGATGGCGAAGTCATGCGCTTCTGCCAGGCGCTGATGACCGAGCTGTACCGCCACCTCGGCCCCGACACCGACGTGCCCGCCGGCGATATCGGCGTGGGCGCGCGCGAGGTCGGCTTCATGACCGGCATGATGAAGAAGCTCTCCAACCAGTCCGCCTGCATCTTTACCGGCAAGGGCCTGGCCTTCGGCGGCAGCCTGATGCGGCCCGAGGCCACGGGCTACGGCACGGTGTACTTCGCGCAGGAGATGCTGCACCGGCGCGGGCGCGGCTTCGACGGCCTGCGCGTGCTGATCTCGGGTTCCGGCAACGTGGCCCAGTTCGCCGCCGAGAAAGCCATCGAACTCGGCGCCAAGGTGCTGACCGTGTCCGACTCCGGCGGCGTGCTGCACTTCCCCAAGGGCATGAACCGCGAGCAGCTGGCCGCGCTGATGGCCTTCAAGAACGAAACCCGCGGCCGCCTGGCCGATTTCGCCGCCGCGCAGGACCTGCATTTCGAGACCGGCCGCACGCCGTGGCATGTGCCTGCCGACGTGGCGCTGCCCTGCGCGACGCAGAACGAGCTCGACGGCAGCGATGCGCAGCGCCTGCTCGCCAACGGCGTGTTCTGCGTGGCCGAAGGCGCCAACATGCCGTCCACGCTGGACGCCGTCGACCACTTCCTGGCCGCGCGCATCCTCTATGCGCCGGGCAAGGCCAGCAACGCCGGCGGCGTGGCCACCTCGGGCCTGGAGATGTCGCAGAACGCCATGCGCCTGTCGTGGCACCACGCCGAGGTCGACGAGAAGCTGCACGCAATCATGAAAGACATCCACGGCAACTGCATTCACTACGGGCAGAAGGCGGACGGCTTCATCAACTACGTGGAGGGCGCCAATGTGGCCGGGTTTGTGAAGGTGGCGGATGCCATGCTGGCGCAAGGGGTGGTGTAGGCGAAGCAGGCGCCTGGCCGGTACGTCGCAGGCGCGGCGCCCCGGCACGCACATCCTCCAAATGCCGGTCGGCCACCGCGGAAATATAGATAAAATGCAGAATATCTATGAAACAGGGGCTGACTTGGCTACCTTGCCAACGCCACATTCCGCCGCATCGCCGGCATCCGCAGAGGAAGGCGCATTCGACACCGGCGGCCGGACCTGGGCGTCCATCCTGGAGCTGACCGTCCGTGAGGAAATCATCCAGGGCAAGCTGGCTGCCGGCAGCAAGCTGCGGCTCAAGGAACTGGCCGAGCGCTACCAGGCCGGCGTGATTCCGCTGCGCGAGGCATTGTCGCGCCTGTGCGCCACCGGCTTCGTCGTGGCCATCGACCAGAAGGGCTTCCGCGTTGCGGAGCTGTCCGAGAGCGAGTTGCTGGACATCACGCGCGTGCGCCAGCAGATCGAGACGCAGGCGCTGCGCGATGCCATCGCGTCGCGCAATGTGGAGTGGGAAGGGCAACTCATCGCCGCGCACCACCGCCTCAAGCGCATCGCCATCCTGCTGCCCGGAGAGGGCCGACACATGAACCCGGAGTGGGAAGAAGCGCATTCCGATTTCCACGCGGCGCTGGTGGCCGGATGCGGCTCGCCGTGGCTGCTGCGTTTTTCCGCCCTGCTGCGCGACCAGACGGCCAGGTACCGCCTGTTGTCGATGGCGTTGCGCAAGACCGGACGCAAGCGCGATGTCGCCGCCGAGCACGAGGCGATCGTCAAGGCCGCGATCGAGGGCGACGCCGAGCTGGCATGCCGGCTGCTGGCCCGGCATTTCCAGGAAACCACCGATCTCGTCATGGCATACCTGGCGGCGCAGAAGGACGCCGCCGCCGCGGGCAAGGCGCGCACCAGGAAGGCGGCTGCGGCATAAGGCAGGAAAACGGCGCCCCGCAGAGTGCCGCTTGCCGTGCCGAAAGGCGCCGTGCCGCCGTCAGGCCTCGGTGTTGTGGATAAAGCAGGGCGGCACGTCGGGACCCCACTGGTACATCGAGTCTTCCGGCGGGAAATCCCCGGCCGGCCAGTCCTGCCCGGCAGAGATGTAGTCGATATCCGCCGAATACTCGCAGAACGAACCCCACGGATCGCGCACGTAGTGGAAGAAGTTGGAGCCCAGCACATGCCGGCCGGTGCCCCAGCCCTCCTTGTAGCCGGCCGCCGCCATCTGCGCGGCGCCCTGGCCCACTTCGTCGATGCTGGCGACATCCCACGCGGCATGGTGCCAGCCGCGCGCCGGGCTGCCGGCAAAGGCCAGCAGGTGATGGTCGCTGCCGTGCGGCGCATGCGTGAAGGCGATGCCTTCGCCCGAGCGGTCCGACAGGCGCAGGCCCAGCGCGTTCTCGTAGAAGGCCAGTGCGCGCGATACGCCCGGCGTGAACAGCAGCACATGCGACAGTCGCCGCGGGCGCACCGTCTTCACGCCGCTGCGAAAGCGCGCGCCGCGCGCGTCGGCCGGGCCATGCACGCTGTCGAGCGGACTCTTGGCGCTGGGTGAAGTCTTGGGGCCAACCTTGACCTGGATGAGGTTGCCGTCGGCATCGAAGAACCACAGTCCCTCCGGCGTGACATGCGCGCCGCCGTCGGCGAAGGTCGCACCGGCGTCGAGCACTTGCCGGCGGATGGCATCGAAGTCGCCCGCGAAGCAGTTGAAGCTCAGGTAGGCGAGCGCCTTGCGCTCCCCGGCGAAGAACTTCGCCCACACGTGCTCGTCCTGCGCCATGACGTCGAGGCGGTCCTGCCGCGGCGTCACCGCCAGGCCGAACGCGCACAGGAAATGCCCGGCCTGCGCCAGGTCCGGCACGGTCAGGGCATAGTGGTCGAGCGAGTGCACGGCGGCCTTGGGCCGGCCATTGTCATTGTATTTATCCATGTGTCTCCTCCGCGAGCCGGCTCAGGCGGCGATGGCTGCCCTGACGGTGCCGGCGGCTGCGGCCTCGTCGGCAATGGTATTGCGCAGCGGGGCGAAGCCGGTTACCGAGATTTCGCACACGTCGCCCGGCTTCATCATCAGCCTGGGCTCGCGCGCCCAGCCGATGCCGCTCGGGGTGCCGGTCACGATGACGTCGCTCGCCTCCAGCGTGATGGCTTCGCTGATCACCGAGATCAGCGTGGCGATGTCGAAGATCATGGTGTCGGTGCTGGCGGACTGCACCACGTTGCCGTTCAGGCGGGTTTCGAGCAGCAGGCCCTTGCCGCCGGCCGGCACTTCGCTGGCCGTGACCAGTTCCGGGCCGAAGGCGCCGGTGGCATCGAAGTTCTTGCCCACCGTCCACTGCGGCGACAGGAACTGGTATTCGCGCACGGAGCCGTCGTTGAACAGCGCATAGCCGGCAATGCAGTCCAGCGCGTCTTCCCTGGAGATATGGCGGCCGCCTTTCTTCAGCACCACGGCCAGCTCGCCTTCGTAATCCAGCGTGTCCGACACGCGCGGACGGATGATGGGCTGGCCGTGGCCGACCAGGCTGGTGTCGTAGCGGGGGAAGATGGTGGGGTAGGCCGGCTGCTCGTACTTGCTTTCCTTGGTGTGGTCCGCGTAGTTCAGGCCGATGCAGAAGATCTTGGACGGATGCTCGACCACGGGCAGGAAGGTGATGTCCGCTTCCGCGACGAGCCGGCCGCCGGTGYGCCCGGCCGCGTAGGTTTCCAGGTCCACGCCGGCCGCCAGCAGCGACTCGAGCGAATCCTCGCCGAGGATGCGGATCTTGTCGCCCTCGCGGGCGCCCAGGAATTTCTTGCCATCGAGGATAAAGCGGACGTAACGCATCGGGGTTCCTGTCTCTGAAGTGGGATCGGGCGACCGCCGGATGGCGGCCGTTGGCAGGAATGCTAGTCTAAAAAATATACAAAAACAATGTTTGTAGATTGTTTTGGCGACTATGCAAGCTCCCGCCGATGGCAGTGAGGCAGGTCTCGGTCCAGGCTGGGAAAGGGTTTGCGGGGAGCCTGGTGACGCATGGGGCGCGCGAGGCGCAAGGGCGCGGCGGCGTCGGCCGGGACCGGCGCCATTCATGCCAGGCCGCCTCGCGGCGGCCTGCGATCAGAGCGCGAGCTGCAACGGCGCGGTTGCCGCCGCATCGTCCGCCGGCGCGGCCGGCACCGCGCAGCAGATCAGCGCTTCGCCGGGAGGCACGTCGAATTCCGGCGCTTCGAGATAGGCCACCGCGCCCTGCACGACGCGCGTGCGGCAGGTGCCGCAACTGCCGTTGCGGCAGCCGAAGTCGGGCGCCAGTCCGCGCTGTTCGGCCAGCTCCAGCAGCGAGCCGGCGTCCGGCGACCAGCGGGCTTCCTTGCCGGAGCGCGTGAAGACCACCGGCACCGGCGCCGTGGCGGGCCTGGGGCCGGGCTCGGGCGCGACCACGGCTTGCGCATGCGTGTCGCGGCGGCGGTGCAGCGCGGCCGGCCCGAAGGCTTCCGCATGGATGCGGTCATCGGCCACGTTGAGCGCGCGCAGGCCGTCGTAGAGGGACTGCATGAAGGGCCCCGGGCCACACAGGTAGAAGTCGTAGTCGCCGAACGGCAGGTGCCGGCGCAACAGGTCGGTGTCGATGCGGCCGGCCTCGTCGAAGTCCTTCTGCGGCTCGGCGTCGCGCGGGTCGCTCAGCACGCGGATGTACTGCACCGCGCCTTGCGCGCCATCGGCCAGCGCCGTCAGTTCGCGTGCGAAGGCGCGCTCGGCCAGCGTGCGAGCGGCATGGAAGAAATAGGCCGGGCGGACATGACGGGTGCGCAGCCCTTCGTAGACCAGGTGCCGCAGCATGGCCAGCATGGGCGTGACGCCGATGCCCGCGGCCAGCAGCACGGCGGGGCGGTGTTCGGCGGCATCGATGGTGAAGGCACCGGCCGGCGGGCGCACCTCGACGATGTCGCCGACCCTGAAATTGTCGTGCAGGTGCTGCGATACGGCGCCTTCGCGCTTGACGCTGATGCGGTAGACGCTGTCCGACGGCGCCGACGAGAGCGTATAGGTCCGGATCGCCGGCGCCGGCGGCGAACCCGTCGTCACGCGGATCGGCAGGTACTGCCCGGCAAGGTGGGGGATCAGTCCGGCGCCGTCGGCAGGTTCGAGGTGAAAGGAGCGGATGCCCATGCTTTCCTCGACCAGCCGCGTCACGCGGAACGGCCGCCAGGCGGTGCTGAGCGAGCGGGCGCGCAGGCGCTCGGCCGCCTCGTCCCAGTTGCCGGTGAGTTCGACCGCGGGCGACGTGCCGTCGGCTTGCGGCACCCAGCGCAGCGGCAGGGCATCCGCGCGCCGCACGACGCTGGCGGGCCTGAAGCGCCAGAGGCGCTCCGCGCCCTGGAAGGCGGCGATCTCAGGCGAATCGAGGATGACTTCCGCCGTGCCGGTCATCTGCAGCAACTCGCCGGTGGCGAAGTCCGCGAACACCAGCCCGGCGCGCGCGTTGAGGAGGAAATTGCCCAGCGTGTTGAAGAACAGGTTGCCGGAGAAATCCGGAATGGTCATGCCGCCGTCGTCGTCCAGCCGCACGAAGCCAGGCTTGCCGCCGCGATGCGACACGTCCACCTGCCGGCTGCCGTCCGGCAGGTCCGCGTAGGAAGCCACGAAGAAGGTATCGGCGCCGGCGATCAGCGCACGGGCACGCGCATCCAGCCCGCCCGCGCGCTGCGGCGCGATGATGCCGGGCGTGCCGGGATCGCGCGTGAAGGCGAAGTTGCGCTGCTGGATGTATTGCGGGCAGTTGCCGAAGCTTTGCCCCACGGCGATCGCGAATACCGTGGCGCCGGGCCCGGATGCCTCGCGGCGGATGGTGCCGTTGAGCCGGTTGCGGCGCCGGGTCAGCAGGTCGATGCCCAGCAGGCCGATGGCGTCGCCGTGCTCCATGCCGCGCTCGGCCGGATCGGCCGCGTCGCGCGCCAGGCCGAGATCGAGCGCCTTGTCGTGCGGGGAGTGCAGGAAGCCCGGCGCGCCGGCGCGCAGCGTGGCCCAGGCGTTGCCGTCGGGATCGACCGCGCCCAGCACCACGACCGGCAGTTGCGCGAAGAACTCGCGATGCTGCTCCGGCATATGGTCGCGCACGAAGCGCCGGCCGAGCTCGTCCATCTTGCGGGCGACGCCGGCGCGCTCCTGCAGCACGCGCTCGCCCGCATGCCAGGGAAGGGGAGGGAGCTGCGCGGGTGCGGATAGCGGGGACTGCGACATGATGGCGATCTCCTTGCCGCGGCACGCGGGCCGCGGCGTGTTCTTGCTGTCAGGCGGCCAGGCCGGCGGGCGTGGTCTGGAATTCGACAAAGCCGCGCAGGGCCTCGACGCGTGCCAGCCAGGCATTGACGTTGGCGTACGCGGCCAGGTCGACGAATCCTTCGGGGGCGCGGGCGATGTAGCCGTACAGCGCCACGTCGGCCAGGGTGGGGTGGTCCGCCGCAAGCCACGGCGAGGCGGCCAGCGCCGCGTCGACGCCCTTGAGGATGGCGTGGGCGCGCGCGATGACTTCCTCGGCATTGAAGCCCGCGCCGAAGACCGTGATCAGGCGCGCGGCGGCGGGGCCGTAGGCGATCTCGCCGGCGGCGACCGACAGCCATTTCTGCACCGCGGCGGCACCGGCGGGCGACGCCGGCAGCCAGTCGGTCTTGCCCAGCTTGGTGGCCAGGTACACCAGGATCGCGTTCGAATCGGTGATCACGGTGTCGCCGTCGACCAGCACGGGCACCTGGCCGAACGGATTGAGCTTGAGGAAGGCGGGCGCCTTGTGCTCGCCTTTGGCGAGATCGACCAGGACGAGCTCGGCATCGGCGCCGATCAGCGAGACAAACAGGCGGACGCGGTGCGAATGGCCGGAGAGCGGGTGGTGGTAGACCTTCATGACTGGATTCCTTGGGAGCGTTTGAGAGGGAACCGCCGCAAGCTGTCTGCGCCGTGCCGGGGTGGCCGTTTGCGTCTTGCCTGAGTGCGTGAAGTCATCTTAGGTCCGCTGCCGTCCGGGAAAAACGGCCCCGGCGAGAAAGGATTCTTCTCGCTGGCCCAACAATGAGGCGCGCCGGGCGCCAGGCGCCGGCGTGGATGGGGCTGCGGTCTGCCGGAGGAAGGGAAGGCGGGCCGGCGCCCGGCGCGCCTCAGTGCAGGGAGGGGTCGGCCCGCAGCGCGTCGATGGCGAGGTCGAGGAAGGCGCGCACCTTGCGCGTGGCATGCCGGCCTTCGCGGTGGATGACGTTGACGGGCAGCGCGGGCGGCTCGAAATCGCCCAGCACGACCTGCAGCGTGCCGGCGCCAAGCTGTGCGGCAACCTGGTACGACAGCAGGCGCACGATGCCGAAGCCGGCCATCGCGGCGACGATGGCCGAATCGTTGGTGGTGGTGACAAGGCGCGGTTCAAGGCGCGTCGGGACCAGGCTGTCGGCGCGGTTGAAGCGCCACTCCGGCGAAGCCGAGACCCCGCTGGCCATGATGAGGGTGTGCCGGCCGAGATCGTCCGGAGACCGCGGCGCGCCGTGGCGCTCGAGATAGGCGGGCGCCGCGCACAGCACGCGCCGCACGCTGCCCACCGGCACGGCCTGCAGCGAGGAGTCGGGCAGCTCGCCGATGCGGATGCCTACGTCGATGCCTTCTTCGACGAGGTTGACCACGCGATCGAGCAGCAGGCAGGTGGCGTCGACATCCGGATAGCGCTGCAGATACTCGGTGACGATCGGCATCACGTACGCCGCGCCGAACAACACCGACGCCGTGATGGTGAGTTGCCCGCGCGGCTCCGCATGGGAGCCGGTGGCCAGCAGCTCGGCATCGTCTATCTCGCCCAGGATGCGCCGGCAGTTCTCGAAGTAGGCCGAGCCGGTATCGGTCAGCCGCACCAGCCGCGTGGTGCGGGTCAGCAGGCGCACGGCGAGATGCTCTTCCAGCTCATTGACGATCCGGCTGACGACCGATGGCGACACATCGAGCTTGCGCGCGGCGGAGGTGAAACCGCCGGTTTCCACCACGGTGACGAAGGTCTTCATGGCTTGCAGTCGGTCCACCGTCTCTCCCCGTTTGCCCTGTGCGCATGGCGGCGCTTTGTGGCGAGTATAGCGCTGGTGGACAGGGCAAGCCGTACCCCGCCCCGCGGGGACCTTCAGTCGATCGCGAGCACGATATTGCCCACGCTCAGGTTCGACTCCATGCGGCGGTGCGCGCCGGCGGCATCGGCGAGCGGGAACACGCTGTCCACCACGGGCGACAGCTCGCCCGCCGCGAAGCGATGCAGCCAGCGCTCGGCAAAGCGTTGCGTCATCGCGTGCTTCGCCTGCGGCGTGCGCGACTTCATCACCGTGCCGATGATCTGCAGGTGGCCGTAGAGCAGCCGGTCCAGCGGCAGCGTAGCCCCCTCGATGCCGCCCATGAGCCCGACCTGGACCAGCCTGCCGCCGTTCGCCAGCGAGCGCACATTGCGCTCAAGGTAAGGCGCGCCGATGAAGTCGATGACGACATCCACGCCGCGCCCGTCCGTCGCATGGGCCACCGCCTCGGCGAAGTCCTGCGCCTTGTAGTCAATGGCCACGTCGGCGCCCAGCTCGCGCACGCGGCCGAGCTTGCCCGCGCCGGCGGTGGCGAACACCCTGGCGCCCGCGGCATGCGCGAGCTGCACCGCCGCCGAGCCCACCCCGCCCGCCGCGGCGTGGATCAGCACGGCATCGCCTGCCTGCACGCGGCCAAGGTGGATCAGCGCCTCGTGCGCGGTGACGTACACCTCCGGGATCGCCGCGGCGCGCACGTAGTCGATGCTGTCCGGAATGCGCATGGCCATGCGGTGGTCGATGCGCGCGGCCTGCGCATAGGCGCCGCCGCCGACGATGCCCATCACGCGGTCGCCGGGCGCGAAGCCGGTGACATCCGCGCCTGCCGCGATCACTTCGCCGGCAATCTCCAGCCCCATGATGTCCGAGTCGCCGAAGGACTGGCGGCCGTAGCCGCCGCGCCGCTGGATCAGGTCGGCGCGGTTCACGCCGGCGGCATGGTTGCGCACGAGCAGGTCGTGCGGGCGCAGCGCCGGAGCGGGCACCTCTTCGAGCTGCAATACGTCGGCTTCGCCGAATTCCTTGAAGGTGATGGCTTTCATGCGCGTTTCATGTGAGTTTTTCCCGGAGACGCCCTGTGCGTCGCATGTGGCAAGTATAGGTTTGCAATGCGACGAATTTATGCTGCATTATTCCATCTCAGAGATGCAAATTTGCATCGCACAGGAGCAGCTCTTCATGAACTGGGACGACACCCGGATCTTTCTTGCCGTGCAGCGGGAGCGGACGCTGCGGCGCGCCGCCAGGACGCTCGAGCTCGACCAGGCCACGGTCGGCCGGCGCATCGGGGCGCTGGAGCGCGCGCTGGGCGCCACCTTGTTCCTGCGCACTTCCGACGGCTATGCGCYGACGCCGGCGGGCGAGGCCGTGCTGCGCTCGGCGGAGAAGATGGAGCAATCGGCGCACGACCTCGTCAGGCACGCGCAGGGCGTGGATACGCGGCTCGAAGGCGAGGTGCGCGTGACTACCACGGACTCGCTGGCGCTGGAGTTCCTGATCCCCGCGATCGGCCGCCTGCACGGCGCCCATCCCGATGTGAAGATCCTGCTCAATACGTCCACCAACATGCTCAACCTGGCACGGCGCGAGGCGGATATCGCGGTCAGGACCAGGAAGCCGGAGAACCCCGATCTGGTGGCGCGCCGGCTGGCCCGCTGGCCGGTCGGGCTGTATGCCTCGCCCGCCTACCTGGAGCGGCACGGCGAGCCGGTGGCCGGCACCGCGTTCGCCGGTCACGACCTGGTCGTCTTCCAGCCGCTGATGACCGGCAACCGCGCGCCGACGATGGTCGGCGAGCCCATGCACGCGGGCCGTATCGTTGCTGGCGTCTATTCCAGCCTGATGCTGCGCACGGCCATCAAGGCCGGCATCGCCATCGGCGAAGTGCCGGTCTACCTGGCCGAGCGCGAAGGGCTGGTGCGGATCTGGCCTGAGCGCACGCACGCCATGCAATACGAGGTCTGGCTCGTCACCCACCAGGACCTGCGCCACACCGCGCGCGTGCGGGCCATGATCGACGAGATCGTGCATGCGTTCGAAAGCCGCGAGGACGGCTGACCGGCGCGCTGGCCTTGCGCCGCCGTTCGCAGTAGAGTTTCCCGGCCCGGCGCCTTTTGCGTTTTGCCTTTTGCCTTTTGCCTCGCCGCGCCAATCGCACACAAAGCAGGACAGGAGACATCGATGACCCGCACCACCGCCGGCAAGCGAGCCGCCTTCCGCGCCCTGCACGAGCAGGGCTGTTTCGTGCTGCCCAATCCCTGGGACGTGGGTAGCGCGCGCATGCTGCAGCACCTTGGCTTTTGCGCGCTGGCTTCGACCAGCTCGGGCCTGGCGTGGTCGCTGGGGCGCGCCGACAACGCGGTCGGGCGCGACGACGTGCTGCAGCACCTGACCGCCCTGTGCGCCGCCGTCGACCTGCCCGTCAATGCGGATTTCGAATCCGGCTTCGCCGACGATCCGCAAGGCGTGGCCGGCAATGTGCGCCTCGCCGTCCAGGCAGGCGTGGCCGGCCTGTCCATCGAGGATCTCGATGCGCGCGGCGGCGGGCTGTATGACAAGGCGCTCGCCGTCGAGCGCATCCGCGCCGCGCGTGCCGCCATCGACGATTCGGGCRAAGACGTGCTCCTGGTCGCCCGCACCGAAGGCATGCTCGCCGACCCCACCGCGCTCGCGCCCGCCATCGACAAGCTGGTCGCCTTCGCCGAGGCCGGCGCCGATTGCCTGTACGCGCCCGGCGTGGTGGCGAAGGCCGATATCGTGGCCATGGTCCGCGCCGTCGCGCCCAGGCCGCTCAACGTGCTGATGATGCGTCCCGGGATGAGCGTGGCCGAACTGGCCGACCTGGGCGTGCGGCGCATCAGCGTCGGCGGCGGGCTGGCACGCGCGGCATGGGCCGGCATGCTGGCTGCCGCCGAACAGCTCAAGGCCGGTTCGTTCGAAGGGCTGGGCGGCGCGACGCCGTCCCGGCAACTGAACGATATCTTCGGCAGCTTCACCTGAACTGCGGCCGCGGACGCGCCATGAAAGGGGCGCCGCGCGGGCAAGACCGGGCCGGGCAAGGCCGGTTTGGTCTTCAGCCCTTGACCAGCCCGCCGTCCACGATCAGGTTCTGCCCCGTGACCGCGCGCGCCCACGGCGACAGGAAGTAGACCACTGCATCGGCGAACTCCTCCGGCGTGGTCACGCGGCGCAGCGGCGTCAGGCCGGCGATGAGATCGAACACGGCTTCCGGCGTGGCGGCGCTGGCGTCGGTGGTGCGCAGCAGGCCGCCCGACACCATGTTCACCGTGATGCCGTCGGGGCCGAGGTCATTGGCCGCGGTACGGGTGAACGACAGCAGCGCGGCCTTGGCGGCGGTGTAGTCGTGATAGGGCACCACCGGATTCTGGAACAGGTTGGTGCCGACATTGACGATGCGGCCAAAGCCGGCTTCGCGCATGCCGGGCAGCGCGGCCTGCACGGTGTTGAGCGCGCCCCGCAGGGCGCCGTCGATCTGCTGCTGGAAACGCGCCCAGCCGATCTCGCCGATCCTGGGGCGCGCGTCGCCGTCGAAGCGGAAATCGGCCAGCGCGTTGTTGACCACGGCAACGATGGGCTGGCCGGTCCGTTCCCTTGCCTGGCTGAAGAGGCGCGCGACCGCCGCCGGATCGGTGACGTCGCCCTGCAGCGCGATCGCGCGCGGGCCGAGCGCTTCGGCCAACTGGCGTGCCTGCGTCTCGCTGCGGTGGTAGTTGATCACCACGCCCGCGCCTTCGCGCGCCAGCGCCCGCGTGATGGCCACGCCGAGCCCGCGCGCGCCGCCGGTGACCAGTACCCATTGTTCGTTCAGAAGCACGTTGATTCCTGTTGTCGTTTTGTTCGATAGGCCGATGGGGCCTGGCAGCCATGGCAAGCCGGGGCATGCCGCCGCGCCCGCGCGCTAGGGGCGGCGCGCGTAGCTCACCGTCAGCAGCTCCCATTGATGGCCGTCGGGCTCGTTCCAGTAGACGATGCTGCCGCCGTGCCGCGTGTCGGCCTGGTGGTCGACCGGGCCGTGGACGCTGCTGCGGTACGGGATGCCGGCGGCCGCGATGCGAGCGAGGATGATATCGAATTCGTCCTGGCTCACGCGGAAACAGTAGTGGATCGTGGGGATTTCGCCGCTCCACTGGTCGAAGTCCAGGGTCAGGCTGTCGCTGACGAACACCGGCGCGAACGGCCCGATGCCGGTTCTGGCCCAGGGCACGCCGAGCAGGCCGGCCAGCAGCTCCGCCGCGGCTTCCTTGTCGCGCGACGGGACCATGAGATGGTCGAGATGGATGCTCATGCCTTCTCCTTTGCGGCCTCGGGTCGCGCGCGTCATGCCCCGGGCTCCGGCTTTGGGCTTCGCCGCAGGCGCGGTCGGGCCAGCCGGACGCGCGCCGGTTCACCAGCGAGCGGCGCTGCATCTCGCCGTGGTCGGCGGGGGCGGCGCCCGGCTAGCTGCTGCTGTCGCCCAGTGCCGCTTTGGCGAAGTCGATGAACACGCGCAGCTTCTTCGGCATTCCCGTCCGATTGTAGTAATAAAGATAGAGCCCGGTGCGCGGGATCCAGCCGTCCAGCACGCTCACCAGCCGGCCGGCCTGGAGATGCGGCTCGGCAATGCGGTGCTGGATATAGGTGAAGCCGAAGCCGTCGAGCGCGGATTGCAGCAGCAGTCCGTTGTCGTTGGTGGCGATGCGCCCGGTCACGGCCATGCGCAGCTTTTCGCCGGCCTTCTCGAACTCCCAGCGGTACAGCGCGCCGCTGTCCGCGCTGCGGTAGTTCACGCATTCGTGCGCGAGCAGGTCGCGCGGATGGCGCGGCTTCGGCCTGGATTGCAGGTACCGGGCGGAGGCGGCCACGCAGAAGCGCATCTGCGTGACCAGCGGCACCACCACCATGTCTTCATCCAGCACATTGTCGTAGCGGATGCCCGCGTCAAAGCCCCGGCCGACGATATCCACCAGGCTGTTATCCGCGATCACGTCGACATTGATGTCCGGGTAGGCGTCCAGGAAGTCCTTGAGCACAGGCTGGATCACCAGCGGGATGGCGGAATGGGGCACGTTCAGGCGCAGCGTGCCCATCGACCGGCTGGAGGCGCCGGACACGTCGTGCATCGCCAGTTCCAGTTCCTGCAGCAGCGGGGCGATCCGCGTGAGGAACCTGGCGCCCGCCTCGGTCAGGCTGACGCTGCGGGTGGTGCGGTTGAGCAGGCGGGCGCCGAGCCGCTCCTCGATCTTGCGCACGGTATAGCTCACCGATGTCACCGGGATGCCGAGCGCGCGGGCGGCCGCGCTGAAGCTCTGTTCCTGCGCCACCCGGGCAAAGACCGACAAGGCCTGGAAATCTGCTTGGTTCATTATGCAAATTACTTGCAAAGTCCTTTTGGATTATCTGTCTTCTTGATACGGTCCGCAACATCCATACTGCGTTGTGCGGGTGCCGCCGGGCACGGTGGCACCCATCGGGCAAGGCCTTTGAAGCAAACCATCTGGAGAGAAGTGATGAAAACCTGGTTCATTACCGGCGTGAGCACCGGTTTCGGGCGCGCGCTGGCGCAAGCCGTCATCGCGCAGGGCGACAAGGTCGCGGGCACGCTGCGCAACGAAGCGCAGCGCGCCGAGTTTGCCGCGCTGGCCAGGGGCCAGTCCTTCGGCTACATACTCGACGTGCGCGACGACGCGGCCATCCCCGGCGTGGTGGCGCAGATCGAGCGCGAGGTGGGCGAGATCGACGTGCTGGTCAACAATGCCGGCTACGGCTACGAAGGCAGCATCGAGGAAGCCACGCCGGCGGATATCCGCGCGCAGTTCGACGTCAATGTGTTCGGCGCCATCAGCGTGGCGCAGGCGGTCCTGCCCCATATGCGCCAGCGCCGCCGCGGCCATATCCTGAACGTGACTTCCATGGGCGGGCTGATGACCTTCCCCGGCGTGGGCATCTACAACGCCAGCAAGTTCGCGCTGGAGGGGATCAACGAGGCGCTGTCCAAGGAAGTGCGCGAGTTCGGCATCAAGGTGACGGCCATCGAGCCGGGCGCATTCCGCACCGACTGGGCCGGCCGCTCCATGCAGCGCACGGCCTCGGAGATCGAGGACTACGCCACCATGCTGGCGCCGCTGCGGGCCGCGCGCGCCGCCCGCTCGGGCAAGCAGCCCGGCGATCCGCGCAAGGCGGCGCAGGCGATCCTGGCCGTGGTGGCCGCGCAGGATCCGCCCGTGCACCTGCTGCTCGGCACCGACGCGCTCGGCTTCGTGCGCGAGAAGCTCAAGGCGTTGACGGCGGAAATCGACAAGTGGGAGCACGTCACCGTGAGTACCGATTTCACGGAGTGACGGCAGGCCGAAGCGGGGCCAGGCAATGCTGCGTGTTGTCTCCCCTCGCCCATTTCATGGGAGAGGGGGGCAAAGCCTCAAGGCGACAAGGCCGCGAGGCCGCACGGCCCCGCTCCTGATTGCCGGGACTCAGTCCGCCAGGCCCTTGTTCGGATTGAGCAGGAACTTCTCGCCGGTAGCGCGCTTGTTATAGACCGCGATCTGGTCCAGGTCCAGCGCCTCGGCCAGCGAGATCTCGCCGGCGTAGTGGCTGGCAAAGGTCGTATGCAGCTCCGCCACCACGCGCGCCTTGAGTGCGTTGGCCGCTTCGGTCCCGATCTTTTGCAGGAACGGGAAGACCAGCCAGCCGCCCATGCTCCACGCCATGCCGAAATTGCGCACGAACTCGGTCGGGCTGGTGTCCAGGCCGCCGTAGAGGTAGACCTGCTTGTGCGTCGTGGAGCCATAGCGGCTGTAGACGCCGGCGGTCTTGCTCAAGGCCGCTTCCATGGCGCCCAGGATCTGCCCGGCCAGCTTGCCGCCGCCGGTGGCGTCGAAGGCGATCGTCGCGCCGGTGGCGGCAATCGCGTCCGTCAGATCCTGCGTGAAGGTGGGCGAAGCCATGTTGCAGACATAGGTCGCGCCGAGCGACTTGAGCAGATCCGCCTGCTCCTGCTTGCGCACGATATTCACCAGGCCGATGCCGTCCTTCTGGCAGATCTTGTTGAGCATCTGGCCGAGGTTGGACGCCGCGGCAGTATGCACCAGCGCCTTGTGCCCCTCGCGCCGCATGCTCTCGACCATGCCCAGCGCCGTCAGCGGATTGACGAACGACGAAGCGCCTTGCGCGGGCGTGGCCCCTTCCGGCAGCACCAGGCACTGCGCCACCGGCACGCAGCGGTATTGCGAATACATCGCGCCGCCAAGCACCGCCACGGTCTTGCCGAGCAGCGTCTGCGCCGCGGCGGACGAGCCGGCGCCAACCACCACGCCCGCACCCTCGTTGCCCACCGGCATCGATTCGTCGAGCCGGCCGGCCATGCCCTTCATCGCGCCCTCGGGCACCCGTGCGGTCACGACCGGCTGGCTTTTTGTTCCGCCGGCCTTTGCCGCGCTCATGTCGGCCGCGCCGAACAGCAGCCCCAGGTCAGACGGATTGAGGGGCGATGCTTCGATGCGGACCAGTACCTCGTCGGGGCCCGGCGCGGGCACGTCGACGCTGGCCAGGGACAATTCCAGCTCGCCGCTGCCTTTGATCAGCGAGCGCAGTTGAAGGGCGGTGCGTGGGGTATCGGTAGGCATGCGGTATCTCCTGGATCCGGTAGGTTTTGCAGGTCGCGGGCGGCTCGGGCAGTGGCCGGTTTCCGCGCTGGCGCAATCCTACTGCAAGATGGGAAATCGGGTTGGCGGGGGCAACGGCGGATGCCGGGCGCCGGCGTGGCGCCGGCCACCGCGCTCGCCTAGACTGAGCAGTGGCCCTCGGGGAGGGGCGCCGCAGAAACCGGCCCGCGCCGACCGGCCGCCGATATCAAGGAGACTGCCAATGATCACCAATGCCTTGTCGGGCACCAATGTCCACGAAGTGTCGGACGGGATCTACCGCATCAATACGCCGGTCATCATCGAAGGCGGTCCGGGCGGCTTCTCCTTCAACCAGTACCTGGTGCTGGATGACGAGCCGCTGCTGTTCCACACTGGTCCGCGCAAGCTGTTCGAACTGGTGCGCGAGGCCGTTGCCAGCGTCATGCCGCCCGAACGCCTGCGCCATGTCTCGTTCTCGCACTTCGAGGCGGACGAGTGCGGATCGCTGAACCAATGGCTGGCGATCGCGCCGCAGGCGCATCCCTTGTGCGGCACCGTTGCCGCCATGGTCTCCATCGATGATCTCGCAGACCGCAAGGCGGCCGCGCTGGAGGACGGGCAGGCACGCTGCATCGGCAAGCATACCGTGCGCTGGCTGGCCACGCCGCATCTCCCGCATGGCTGGGACTGCGGCGTGCTGATGGAAGAGCAGACCGGGACACTGCTGTGCAGCGACCTCTTCACCCAGCCCGGTGCCCGGCATCCCGCCCTCACCGAGGGCGACATCCTGGGCCCGAGCGAAGCCTTCCGGCACGCCATGGATTACTATGCCCATGCGCCGGACACCGGCGCCATGCTCGAGCGGCTGGCATCGCTGGCACCGCGCACGCTCGCCTGCATGCACGGCAGCGCGTGGCGCGGCGATTGCGCCGGCCTGTTGCGGGAACTGGCGGTGTCCCTGCGCGCGTAGCGCTGCCGCGGCGCATTGTTTCCCCGGAGGACTGCCGGCGGCGCAGGAAAGCTGCGCCGTCTGGCCTTTCGTGCCAGCACCACGACGATGAACAAAGACGAACTGCACGCGATCCTGACCACGGAATTCGATCTCGTCACGGACCCGGCCGAGCGCGGCGACGGGCGCTCGTATTTCCTGCGGGAGGTGATCTGGCATCCGGCCTCGGTCACGCGGATCCTGCGCGCCCAGTACGGCCCCGGCGATCGCGTCAGCCGCATCCGGCTATGCGTGTCGTCGGACAACAATAACAGCGTGTTCCTGGCGATGCCGGCGAGCCGCGAGGCATTGCATTCGGCGGTGCTGGCGGAGATCGCGGGGTTCGTTGCCGTTGCGGGCTAGCGCCCGGCCGTGGCGCGGTGCTGACGATTGGCTCTGCGCGCCGCGCGCTTTTCAATATGGCGTATGCCATACCTTGGATGGCAAAGGTTGCGGTGTGATGCAAGGGGAACGTGCCGGGCTTTCGCTCCGGCTGCCGGAGGTCTTCCCGGCGTGGTGCTGCCTGGCCGGCCTATACTGATAGTCTGCGCGGCGAATCGCACCGACTCCATCGCAAGCCGGATTTTCACAGGTGCCCAGCCACGGTTGAAGGTCAGAAACGCTCACTGGAACTTGGCAGGGCCGGCGGCTACGCTATCGGGGACCGTCGCGCCAGGCTGGCGCCAGGGGCCATGGACGTTGAATGGAAGGAGTTATCTATGAAGATCGCTATCGCATTGGCAATTGCTGTTCTCGTCCCTGGTGTCGTCCACGCCGCCGGCCCTGCGAATCCTGCCGACCGGTATGACTACAATATGCGCAGTACCAATAAGGACGGCTACGTTCCAGACCCCCAGCGGGCTACCAACAAGGACGGCTACGTTCCTGATGCCCAGCGCACCACCAACAAGGACGGCTACGTGCCGGACACCGCGCGGGCCAATGACAAGTTCGACCCGTACACCCAGGGTGCCAAGCAGAACACGGCCTCCGCGCTCACGGACTCGGGGGCGCCGGCCAAGAAGGCACCTGCAAAGGCACCCGTCGAGAAGAAATCACCCGGCGCCAGCATGGACAAATAGTGCCGTTGCCACGCCAGTCCTGCCCTGACGAGGCTGTGCG
>NZ_JBFTND010000065.1:0-32572 GCF_056397305.1 Cupriavidus sp. 05N40 | reverse complement strand
GTGCAATACATGGCTTCATGGCCATACCCATGGGCGCAGGGGCTCATGACCGAAGGCGAGCTAACGATGCCTGGCCTGGTTGCCAGCGCTGCGCTCGTTATCGTCTACTTCCTGCTCAACTACTGGGGTGTCAAGCTCTTCGTGAAGACGAACTCGGCCATCACGGTCTTCAAGATTGCCGTTCCGGCGTTAACGGTTGTCGGCTTGGTCTGGGGGGGCTTCCATACCGAGAACTTTGCCATTGGCACCAGCGCGGCATTTGCGCCCTATGGATGGTCGGCGGTCCTGACAGCGGTAGCCACGAGCGGTATCGTCTTCAGTTTCAACGGCTTCCAGAGTCCTGTGAGCCTGGCTGGCGAGGCCCGCGACCCAGCACGTAGCATCCCCTTTGCTGTGGTCGGTTCGATTCTTGTGGCGTTGTTTATCTATGCGCTGCTGCAAGTCGCCTTTATTGGAGCGGTGAGCCCGRCCAGCATCCGCGAGGGGTGGTCGCATCTGAACTTCACGTCTCCGTTTGCCGAACTGGCCTTGGCGTTGAACCTGAACTGGCTGGCCATGGTGCTGTACGTGGATGCCTTCATCAGCCCGTCGGGAACCGGCGCAATTTACACGGCAACGACGGCCCGGATGATCCATGCCATGGAGCGCAACGACACCATGCCCCGGCTCTTTGGCAACACCCATCCCATCTTTGGCGTGCCGCGCGAAGCCATGTGGTTCAACCTGGCGGTGTCCTTCATCTTCCTGTTCTTCTTCCGCGGTTGGGGTGCCCTGGCCGCCGTGATTTCAGTTGCGGTCGTCATCTCGTTCCTTTCCGGCCCCGTCAGTCTGATGTCGCTGCGAGAACATGCCAATGACATGCATAGGCCGCTGCATACCCGGGGTATGTCGCCGATTGCGCCCTTTGCGTTCGTCTGTGCCACCTTGGTCCTCTACTGGGCGCGGTGGCCCCTGACCGGCCAGGTCATCGTCCTGATGGTCGCAGCCTTGCCGCTATACCTCTATTACCAGGCAAAGGCCGGATGGCGTGGCTTCGGCGAGGAATTGCGCTCGGCCTGGTGGCTTATCTTGTATCTGCCTGCAATTGCGCTGCTTTCGTACCTGGGCGGCCAGGAATTCGGCGGGCAGGGAGTCATCCCCGCAGGCTGGGACATGTTGGTCGTTGCCGCAATTGGCCTGGTCTTCTACCGCTGGGGCGTTCGAAGCGGCCGCCGAACCGCTTACTTGTCGGAAAGCAGCGCGGCAGAGTCGAGGGAGTTCGCCTAGAAATGCGGCGGGTTCGCCCGCCGCATTTCCCTAGGATTCAATGGCTACGCCAAGACTTACCTTCGCCCGCTGCATGGCCACGTGTGTCTGGAAGCTTTTGACGTTGCCGGAGACAAAAAAGAGCTCACGCGTGAGCCGCTCGTACTCTGTCATGTCGGCGACAGCCAGAACCAGCAGGAAATCGAAGTCCCCCGTGACGTAGTAGACCTGCTGGACCTGCGGACAGTCGACGAAGCGCTTCTTCACCTCGTCAAGAAGGTCCAGGCGCTCACTTTCGAGTTTCACTTGGACCAGCACTGTAATGGGCTTACCCACCCTTGCCGGGTCGACCACCGAGGTGTTCGCCATGATGACTCCGTCAGCCTCCAGCGCGGCAATGCGACGATTCACCGCTGATGGCGACAGGTTTACCGCATCGGCGAGTTCGCGTTGTGACAGCCTGTTGTTCGTCTGAAGTAGCTGCAAGAGCTTTCGATCGTATGCATCTAGTTGCAAAGCCATGAGTTCTTTCCTGGACGAATCTGACGTGGCGCAATTTTCGCCCTAATAATAGCTGTGATCGACGCCAAATCTTACCCTTCAACGCAAGTACGTTTCATTTTGCCCGACAAGAACGCTGGAATCTTGCGGGGCAGCGCTCGTAAGATGCAACGGTCCCCCGATCGCAAAGAACATTCCCATGTACGCTGATAAAGACCTTCTCGACCTGCTCATGTCATGGCGACACGAGCTTCACCGACATCCGGAGACGGGCTTCGAGGAGCTGAGAACCTCGGACTTTGTCGCAGAGCTGCTCAGCGGCATGGGGATGGAGGTGCATCGCGGTATAGGTGGCACCGGCCTGGTCGCGAACTTAAAGGCGGGAGGCGGTCAGGGTGTCATTGGGCTTCGCGCCGACATGGATGCGCTGGCCATTCACGAGAATGCTCCGGAGCGTGCGCACGCGTCGAAGACCGAAGGAAAAATGCATGCGTGCGGCCACGACGGCCACATGGCGATGATTCTTGGCGCCGCCAAGTTGCTCAGTGAGCGTCGGAACTTCAATGGGACGGTGCGCTTCATCTTCCAGCCTGCCGAGGAACATGGCCGCGGTGCAAAGGCGATGATGCAGGATGGCCTGTTCGATCGTTTCCCGGTCGAGGCGATCTACGGTGCGCACAATATGCCGGGCCTGGCGGCCGGCAACATCGCAACGCGTGCAGGCGGCATCATGGCCAGCGAAGACAATTTCGTGATTCATGTGAAAGGGCACGGCACGCATGCGGCCAGGCCGCATATGGGTGTCGACCCCATCGTGATCGGCTCGGAAATCGTGCTCGCGCTGCAAACCATCGTTGCGCGCAATGTCGACCCCAGCCTGCCAGCGGTGATTTCGTGCACCGAGTTCATCACAGACGGCATTCGCAATGCCATTCCGACGAATGTCATTATCAAGGGCGATACGCGAAGCTACACGCCTGCGGTCCAGTCTTTGCTCGAAACCCGCATGCGGGAAATCAGCGAGGGTATTTGCCGCATGCACGGTGCGACATGCACATTCGAGTACACCCACGAGTTTGCGCCGACTGTTAATTGGGAACAGTGCGTGCCAGTTGCAATGGAAGCGGCGAGAAATATTGTCGGCGAGGACCGCGTGAACGGTGCGGTCGATCCGATGATGATTTCCGAAGATTTCGGCGCATTCTTGCAGGTGGTGCCCGGCGCTTTCGTTTTCATCGGTAATGGCGAGTCGGGGATGGCGGGAGGTGTACCGCTGCACAACAGTCGCTACGATTTCAACGATGATGTTCTGACCGTCGGCGCCAGGTATTTCGCTGAGGTTGCGCGACTCGCATTGCCCGCAAGAGGTTCGTAGTCGCTCCTGCGTTGGAACGACGACGTTTTTTGCTCATGTAGTTCGTGCGATCTGAGGCGGTTCCGCCCCGGAAACGGTCGTTGTTCCTCGTCAAACGTCCTCTGCGACCCAGGCCAGTCCTCGGATCCCTACTTCAGTGGGGCGGGTGTCGGCACCGCGGGCATCCCGTGGGTGTTGCCGGCTGGCCGCTGCGGCAACACAGAACTGCCGAAGGTGTTGCCCATCCGGTGTTCCGTTGCGGCGCGGTTATATAGGCCGAGTTGGTTGGACGGACGCTTTGCGATGGACTCCGAGCCGAGCTGCCGCTGTTCGGCCGTGTCATTGCGTGGGGGCATCAGTTCCTGCGTCAGGCAGGAATAAGATGGCGCGCGCTCGCCGTTGACTTCAACCTCAACACAGGCCCGCCTGGGCGGGCTGGCCGGCATATCGGCCCATGCCTGGCTACCGGCGAATACCATCGCCATCACCGCAATCCGCTTCCACATAGCCTCTCCATTCTGACGCACGCATGTCTGCCGTCAGTGTCGTGCCACGTCCCGAGTCCGAACATGAAGTTTCCGTGACAAACGACATATCTGCCAATTACTGACCGTCTAGGCATCTGTGCGTAACGCTGACATGAGGACTGGTGATCATGTTTCGCGGCGTGATGCCCCCAGTAGTGCTGTCCTTGGTCGGGACCATGGCACGCGGGGCTAGCAATCGATACAAGAAGGCCGAGTCAACTCATGCGAGTCAGGAAGAAGAAGGGCGCGTCGCCGCCATGGCAGGCAGTGTGCGCGGCGGTAATTGGACTGGGGACACAGGGTGTGGCAATGGCGCAGCCCGACGGGGCGAAGCCCGGTGCAGCCGCCGCCGTGCAGGCGGAAAGCAGAGCCGACGTTCAGCCGGAGCGCCGTGTCGACGTCAGTGAATACGTGGTGCGCGGCAATACCGTGCTGGACGTGCGCACGATCGAACGCGCGGTAACGCCGTATCTGGGGCCGTCGCGCGCGCTGAAGGACATCGAGTCCGCACGCGACGCGCTGCTGGCCGCGTATCAGGCCAAGGGCTATCAGTCCGTCTACGTGGATCTGCCCGAGCAGCAGGTCACCGGTGGCGTGGTCTATCTGCAGGTGAGCGAAACCCGCGTGGGCAGGGTGCGCGTGGTGGGTACCGAGTACCAGTCGCCGCGCGAGGTGCGCGAGCAGGTGCCGGCGCTGGCCGAAGGCGCGGTGCCCGATTTCACGCTGGCCCAGGCGCAGCTGACCGAGCTGAACCGGGGCGGCAAGCGGCAGGTCATGCCGCTGGTGAAGCAGGGCGCGCTGCCGGGCACCATGGACGTGGATCTCAAGGTCGAGGACAGCAGTCCCTGGCGCGGCAGTATCGGCGTGAACAACGACTACAGCGCCGATACCAGGGAATTGCGCGCGCTGGCGTCCATCGGCCATGACAACCTCTGGCAGCTGGGGCACAGTGCCTCGCTGAGCTTCTTCGGCTCGCCGCAGGACCTGAACCAGACGCAGGTGTGGTCGGGCTCGTACCTGGCGCCGATTCGCGGCACCAACTGGGGCGCCGAGGTGTCGGGCTACCTGTCCGACAGCAACGTCGCCACCACGGGCGGAACCAACGTGCTGGGCAAGGGCCACTCGATCGGGGTACGCGGTACCTACACTGTGCCGAACACCGGCGACTGGTATCACGCGCTGAGCCTAGGTGTCGACTTCAAGGACAACAAGGAAGTCACGCGGCTCGGCAACGCCGGCGACACCGTGCCGCTCAAGTACGCACCGATCACGCTGTCCTATTCCGGCTTCACGCAGACCACGCGCGGCCAGTATGGCCTGAACGTGGCGATGGTGGCCGGTACGCGCAGCTTCCTSGGCTACGGCAGCRACTGGRARSARTTCGACTACAAGCGCTACAAGGCRTCGCCSAGCTTCCTGCTGCTCAAGGGCGATACCAACGGCACCTACAGCTTCGCGGGCAACGCGCAGCTTGCCTGGCGGCTGGCCGGGCAGATCACCGATTCGCCGCTGGTCTCCAGCGAGCAGATTGCCGCCGGCGGCATGAATTCGGTGCGCGGCTACCTGTCGGCCGAAAGCACGGGCGACTACGGTGTGGTGGGCTCGGTCGAACTGCGCACGCCGCCGCTGGACTTGTTCGGCGGCACCGTGGAGGACTGGCGCGTCTATGCGTTTGCCGATGCCGGGCAGTTGCGCCTGCGCGATCCGCTGCCCGAGCAGGAAAGCCGCTTCTCGCTGGCGTCGGTGGGCCTGGGTACGAGCTTCCGGCTGGCGCGCTACGTCAACGGCCGGCTCGACCTGGGCTTCCCGCTCAAGAACGGCCAGCGCACCGAACGCTACGACCCGCGCCTGAACTTCAGCGTGATCGCCACCTATTGATCGCCAATTGATTCCGTGGCGCGGCCGGCGGTCGGCGCCACCCCCAAACACAGCATTCCGAAGAAAGCCAACGGAGAACCATTGTCATGCGACGTTCCCTCTTCCTGCTGCTCGCCCTGGCGAGCACGCTCCTGCCGAATCTGGCCCATGCCTGGTGGCAGCCAGACTGGGCCTATCGCAAGCCGGTGACCATCGACGCCGGTCCGCAAGGCGGCAATATCGGCGGCGACGCCGGCCGCACGCCGGTGCTGCTGCGGCTGCATACGGGCAATTTCAGCTTCGAGGGCGTGAGCGACACCGGTGCCGATCTCCGCTTCGTGGCCGCAGACGACAAGACCGTGCTGAATCATCAGGTCGAGCAGTTCGATCCGCTGCTCGGCATCGCGCTGGTGTGGGTGGATGTGCCCGCCGTGTCCGCCGGTGCGGCCAATGGCAAGCAGCAGTTCTGGATGTACTACGGCAACCCGAAGGCGCCCGCATCGGGCAACGGCCAGCGCGTGTTCGATCCGGACTTCACGCTGGTCTATCACTTCGCCGAGGGCAGCGTCCCGGCGCGCGACAGCACGGCGTACGGCAACAACAGCCAGACGGCCGTGGTCAGCATCGATGGCACGGTCATCGGTAAGGGCGCGCAATTGGGTAACGCCTCGCTGGCGCTGCCGGCATCGCCGTCGCTGGCGGTGCAGGCAGGCGGCACGTTCGCGTTCTCGGCGTGGGTACGTCCCGACCAGCTCGGCGCACAGCAACTGATCTACGCCCGCCGCGATGGCGCCGGCGAACTGCTGATTGGCGTGGACCAGGGCGTGCCGTTCGTGCAGGTCAACGGCCAGCGCAGCAATCCGGGGCAACCGGTGCAGGCCGGCCAGTGGTCGCATGTGGCGGTGAATGCCGATGGCAAGACGGTGACGCTGTTCGTGGGTGGCCGGGCTGCCGCCTCGCTCCCGGCCGCGCTGCCGGCGCTGAATTCGCCAGCCTTTATCGGTGCCGACAGCGAAGGCGCGCATGGCTTGCCGGGTGCGATCGACGAAGTGCGCGTGTCGAAGGTGGCACGTCCCGCTGCCATGCTGCTGGCCGATGCGGTGTCGCAGGGCGCCGATTCGCGTCTGACGGCGTTCGGCCCGGACGAGCAGCAGGCCGGCAAGAGCCATTTCGGCTACATCCTCGCCGCCATGCCGCTGGACGCCTGGGTCGTCGTGGGCCTGCTGGGCCTGATGATGGCCGCCTCGTGGACCATCATGATCACCAAGGGCCGCGCCTTCGGTGCCAACGCCCGCGCCAACGTGGCCTTCATGGCGCAGTTCCGCGAAGCCTCGCGCGTATCGCTCGATCACCTGGCCAAGACGGGCCGCGTCACGGCCGACGTCAAGCAGCATTCGTCGCTGTGGCGTCTCTATGAAATAGCCGTGGACGAGCTGCACCGGCGTCACCAGATGGGCTACGACACCAGCGCCGTGGGGGCCGCCACGATCGGCGCCATCCGCGCATCGATGGATGGCGTGATGGTGCGCGAGAGCGAACGCATGGCAAGCCGCATGAACTGGCTGTCCACCACGATCGAGGGCGCGCCTTATGTGGGCCTGTTCGGTACGGTGATCGGCATCATGCTGGTGTTCGTGGTGGCGGCCATGGCCGGCGCGGTGGACATCAACTCGGTGGCACCGGGCATGGCGGCGGCGCTGCTGTGTACGGCTGCCGGCCTGGGCGTGGCCATTCCCGCGCTGTTCGGCTACAACTGGCTGGCCTCGCGCTCGGACGCCATCGCCGCCGACATGGCCGTGTTCGTGGACGAATTCGCCACGCGCCTGGCCGAAGAGCAGGGCGAGGGCCGTCACGCGCCCGTCCTGCAACGCGCCTGAAGCGGAGCCGCGATCATGGCAAACGCAAACAGGTTCGGTGTGCGCAAGCGCAGCGGCGGCATCAATATCACGCCGTTCGTCGACGTGCTGCTGGTGGTGCTCGTGATCTTCATCCTGACCAGCAACGCCAGCATTCCSGGCATCAAGGTGGATCTGCCGAAGGCCAGCGCGTCGGTGGCGCTGGAAAAACCGAAAACCAAGGCCATCACGATCGACAACGCCGGCCAGGTGTTCCTGGACGCCTATCCGGTGTCGCTGCCCGAGCTCGAAGAGCGGCTGCGTACCGAGAAGGCGCTGACGCCGGACTTTCCGGTGATCGTGCGCGGCGATGCGTCGGTGCAGTACGCCAGGGTGGTGGAGGTGCTCGACCTGCTGCGCCGGATCGATCTCAACCAGATCGGTCTGGTGACCGGCAAGCCGGCCTGAGGAGCGATGAGCGTGAACCGTCACGAACCCTCGCTGGCACCCGGCGGCCGTGCCGCGCTGCTGTGGCGGCGTTGGGGCGGGTTTGGCGCTGGTGCACTGGTGCTCGGTGCGGTGGTGCTGCTGTTCTGGCATCTGCTGTCGGACACCGCCGCCACGCGGCGCGAGGTGCCCGGCACGCCGATGCTGGTGTTGCCCCCGCCGCCCCCGCCGCCGCCCGAACCGGAAAAATTGCCCGAACCCGAGCCCGTCAAGCCCGAGGTGGTGGAGCCCGAGCCGAAGCCCGCCGAGCCCACCGAGGCCCCGCAGGATGAYGCCCCGCCCAGCCCGTCTCAGGACCTGGGGCAGGCCGTCACCATCGACGGCGCCGCCCAGGCCGGCAACGATGCGTTCGGCATCCAGGCCGGCGGCGGTGGCGGCATGACGGGCAGCGGCGGCGGCCTGGGCAGCCGCTCGTACTCGGCCTATGTCTCCGGCGCCCTGCAGCAGGCATTCGTGCGCGACAAACGCACGCGCCAGCTGGCGTTCGACGACATCCGCATCGAAATCTGGCTCGACACGGATGGCCGTGTCACCCGCGTGCAACTGGTGGGCGGCTCGGGCAATGCCGACTCCGACGACGCGGTACTGGCCATGGTCCGTGATTTCCGTGCCGACGAGAAGCCGCCTGCATCGCTGCGCTTCCCGATGCGGCTGTCCATCAAGGGGCGGCGGCCGTAGCGCATGTCTGCCTTCATCCCAACAGCATCCTGAAAAGAACGATGAAACCATTCGCTCACTCCCCGCGCCATGCGGTGCGTGCCAATGTACTGGCGCTGGCTGTCGCAATGGCCTGCCTGGCCACGGCTGGCACTGCCCATGCGCAGGACGCCGCGCCGTCCGAAAGCGCCATGATCAAGCTGATCCGTGGCCTGATCCAGAGCGGCGCGCTGGACAAGAACACCGGCGAGGCGCTGCTGGCCCAGGCCCAGACCGAAGCCATGGCCACGCAACTGGTGCAGCGTCCCGCGCCCGCCGCGGGCGTGGCAGCCGGTGCCGCCGCAGGGTCCGTTGCGACTGCGGCCGTACCCGGCGAAGTCCGCGTGCCGTATATCCCCGAAACCGTGCGCGACCAGATCCGCGACGAGGTCAAGGGCGAGGTCATGGCCCAGGCCAAGGCCGAAGGCTGGGCCGCGCCGAACGAAACACCGGAATGGACCAAGCGGATCCGCGTGGAGGGCGACGTGCGCCTGCGCAACGAGTCGCGCTTCTACTCGGGTGGCAACAGCGATATCCAGATCGACTGGGCCGCCATCAATTCGGGCAACGGCTTCGACGTCAACCCGAACACCAACCTGTCGCTGCCGCGGCTGCTCAATACGCGCCAGAACCGGCCGAACCAGTGGCGCGCCCGCGCCCGCCTGGGCGTGCTGGCCGACGTGACGGACAGCGTGAAGGCCGGCGTGCGCCTTGCCACGGGCAATGACAACAGCCCGGTCTCCAC
Source organism: Cupriavidus sp. 05N40 (assembly GCF_056397305.1). Classification (NCBI taxonomy): domain Bacteria; kingdom Pseudomonadati; phylum Pseudomonadota; class Betaproteobacteria; order Burkholderiales; family Burkholderiaceae; genus Cupriavidus; species Cupriavidus sp. 05N40. The sequence continues at coordinate 23,305 of NZ_JBFTND010000065.1, read as the reverse complement.
CAACCAGACGCTGGGCGGCGGCCTGGCCAAGAAGGATGTGTGGCTCGACCAGGCATGGCTGTCGTACCAGCCGACGCAGTGGATGAAGCTGACGGGCGGCCGCTTCGGCAATCCGTTCGTCTCCACCGACACGCTGTTCTCGTACGACCTGAACTTCGACGGTATCGCCGCGCAGTTCGACAAGACATTGCCGAACCGCGACGTGACGCTGTTCGGCACGCTGGGCTTCATCCCGCTGGAGTACTCGAAGGACAACGCGCCGTCGAACAGCCAGGACAAGATGTCGAGCGAGACCAAGTACCTGCTGGGCGCGCAGTTCGGCGCTGACTGGAAGGTAAACAACGAGAACCGCCTGCGTGGCGCGCTGGCGTACTACGACTTCCACAACGTCACCGGCCGGGTGTCGTCGCCGTGCGCGCTGTACGCGGGCGCTGATGGCTGCAACACGGACTGGACGCGTCCGGCCTTCATGCAGAAGGGCAACACGCTGATGCTGTTGCGCAATATCGCGCTCAACCCGCTGGACCCGGCCAACACGCCGCAACCGCAGTACGTCGGCCTGGCCTCGAAGTTCCAGCTGATGGACGTGAACCTGCGCTGGGATACGAAGGTGGCCGGCTACGGGCTGCGTCTGGACGGCAACTACATCCGCAACCTTGCCTATGACGAAGGCGCGATGTGGGCGCGGGCCAATGGCGGCATCGTCAACAACTTCGGCGGCAGCGGCGGCACCAGCCGTGAAGACTTCAAGAGCGGCGGCAATGCCTACATGTTCCAGGCCACGTTCGGCAAGCCGACGCCTGCGGCACGCGGCGACTGGAACGTGCTGGCCGGCTACAAGCGCATCGAGCCCGATGCGATGCCAGACGGCTACAACGACTCGACGTTCCACGGTGGCGGCACCAATGCGCGCGGCTACTACCTGGGCGGCTCGTATGCGCTGGACAGGAACGCATGGGTGACTGGCCGCTGGATTTCCACCAAGGAAGTCTTCGGCCCGCCGCTGGCCATCGACACGCTGCAGTTCGAATTCAATGCGCGCTTCTGAGGAGGATGACGTGTTCCCAACCCCCTTCCGCCGTATCCGGGGCCTGCTGCCGCTGCTCGCACTGGTGGCAGGCAGCGCCTACGCGCAACAGGCGCCCAGCATGGAAGAGCGCCTGCGCAACCAGCTGCGCATCACGACCACGCAGTTGCAGCAGGCGCAGAACGAACTGGCGATGCTGAAGGCCGGCCAGCCCCCCGCCGCTGCCAGTGGTGGCGGCGGTGGTGGCGACGTGGCGGCCATGCGCAAGGAACTAGACGCCGCCCGCGCACAGCTTGCGGCCGAGCGTGGCGCACGCGAGCAGCTGGCCGGCAGCGCGCGCCAGGCCCAGCTGCAGACGCAGGGCGTGGTCGAGAAGGCCAGCAGCCAGATCGCCCAGTATCGCCAGGCCTATGACGAACTGCTGCGCATGGCACGGGGCCTGGAGGCCGAGCGCCGCAACCTCGTGGCCGAGGCCGGCGCGCGACAGGCGGCGCTCAAGCGTTGCGAGAGCGCCAATACCCGCCTCTACAGCGTGGGGCAGGACATCCTGCATGCGTACGAGACCGTGGACATGACCACCGTGCTGGCCGCGCGTCAGCCGTTCGCGGCGCAAAGCCGTGTGCGCTACGAACAGATCGCCCAGGACTACGGCGACAAGCTTTACGAGGGGCGTTTCGATGTCCGCGCCGTGGAGCCGTCCGCCGAAKCGCCGGCGCAACCCGCGGCTGCTACCGCCGCCGTGCCGTCCGACGCCGCCCCCAAACAGCAGTAACCCCGATTCCCCGAACCTGATCCGCGAACAAGGAGTACCCATGACCGAAGCCACCCCCCTCGACGCCGCGCCAGAGACCACGTCCGCCGATAGCGCAACGCCCGCGTTGCTGACCCATGTCACCGCCGGGCAGGTGGCCGACGCCATCCGCAATGCCGGCTGCGCCGTGAACCTCGCGGAGGAAGACGGCACCGCGCGCCTGCACAGCGCCAGCCATGGCGTGGGCTTCCAGGTGCTGTGGGGCAATCGCGTAAGCAACGTGCAGTATCTCGACTTCACGCTGAGCTGCCCGCTGCGCGTGGAAGGCGGCCAGCTTCCCGATGCGTTGCTGAACGAATGGCACCGCAGCCGCCGCTTTGCGCGCATCGCCTCCCACGGTGATTTCCTCGTGCTCGAGATGGACGTGATGGTCACCGGCGGCGTGACCGAGGCTTACCTGTCGGTGGCCATGCAGGTCTGGATCCAGGTGATGGGCCAGTTCTTCCTGCATCTGCGCAACTACCGTGCGCAGGCCCGGCAGGATGACGTCAACCCGGCGGCCACCCCGGAGGCATCCGCTGCATCCGCTGCATCCGCTGAATCTGCCATTGCCACTGCCACTGCCATTGCCGAGGCTTGAGGCACCGAACGCTTTCCATTCATTGTGACCCGATGAGGCGGCACGCCGGGGATCCCTTCGGCGCGCCGTTCTCTTTTTTGTCATGGCGATGTCACGCAACCTTCATACGCTCTGCAGCGGTGTTGCGCCGGCAGGTCCGGCCGCATCCACAGGCTCTGACCGGACACCACACCCTGCACCTGACCGGCCCGCACCCAATGAACAGGTCATTCGATCTTCATGGCATGTCTGCCAGCCTCCATCCGCGCGCACGCAAGGTCGGGGCGCGTCGCGGCCATCGCGCTCGCAGCCAGCCTGGCGTGGCCATGCGTGGCCCGTGGCGAGACTGGCATGGCCTTTGACCTGCCGGCGCAGCCGTTGAAATCGGCGCTCGCACGCTACGACGCACAGACCAGTGTGTCGGTGTTCTTCCCGTCCGAACTGGCCGATGGACGCTGGTCGCATGCGGTGCAAGGTGCGATGCCCCCTGCGCAGGCGCTGCACCGGTTGCTGGAAGGCACGGGCCTGACGGCCCGCGCCACGGCTGGCGACGCCTTCGTGCTGACCCCCACGGGCGAGACGCCGGCCACCGCCGATGCGCAAGGTGCCGCAGTGCCCCGCCAACCCTATGACGCGCTGGTGCAGTCGCGGGTACGGCAGACGCTGTGCGCGCGGCCCGCGCTGGCGCTGGGCACCTACCGGCTTGCGTTGTCCGTGCGCCTCGACCGCGCCGGCCGCGTGCAGCGCGCGCGTTTGCTGGACAGCACGGGCGACACCCGTCGCGATGCCGCGATTGTCGATGCGCTGCGCCAGACCGATATCGGCCGCGCGCCTGAGCATCCCGAGAACCCTTTCGTGCTGCTGGTGCGGCCCGTGGCATGCCCCCCGGGCGAGACCTGCGCCAAGCCTTGCGATGCGCCACGGAGCGTTCAGTGAGCGAGACCATCCGCACCAGCCTGCGCGACCTGCTGACGCAACGCTACGACGATCTCAAGCGGCGCCTGACGTGGCGGTTGGGCTCGGCGGAGCTGGCCAGCGATGCCCTGCACGACACCTGGGTGCATCTGGAAGACCGCAACGATGCCAATGGCCCGGTGGCCAGCCCGGCGGCCTACCTGATGCGCATGGCCACGAACCTGGCGCTGGACCGCCTGCAGCGCGACCGTCGCTTCATGAGCGCGGAAGAGTTGGACACGCTGATGCTGGAGATTGCCGATCCGGCGCCGGGACCGGCGCAGACGGTGGCGGCGCGCGGCGAGGTGCAGGCGCTGGCCAGGCTGATCGAGAAAATGCCGCCGCGCCGGCGTGCGATCTTCCTGGCGGTGCGCGTCGATGAACTGTCGAACCAGGAGGCGGCGGTGCGCTTTGGCGTGTCCGCCCGGTTGATCGGTCTCGAACTGAAGCGGGCGCACGAGTACTGCGTCGCGCACATGGACCAGGCATGAGCGAAGAAATCGTGCCGATCCGGCGTGCCAGAACCGTCTTGATGTCATGCGAGCTTGCTCGGCAACATCGCCTGACGCCATGACTCCCACCATGAACCGCCTGCTCCAACGGCCACGCCGCCTTACCCGGATCGAACGCCAGGCCATGCGCTGGGTGCGGCGCATCAGTGCCGGCCCGATGACCCATCGCGACGGCGACGCGCTGCGCCAGTGGTGCCGGGCCAATCCCGCCCATGCGGCCGCATTTGCCACGGCGCAACGCCAATGGCAGCTGCTGGCGCAGGGCGGTGAAGCGCTGCTTGCAGAGAAGCCGCTGGCGTCGCGCCCGGAGATCCAGGCGTCGCCCGTGCAGTGGCAGCGCCGTGCTTTCCTGGGTGGCGCCGTGGGTGCCGTCGCCGCTACGACGGCCGCGATGATCTATCCGCCGCTGGGGCTGTGGCCGTCCGCGCGCGAGATGCGTGCCGACTATCGCACCGTGGCCGGCGAACAGCGGCATCTGGCACTCGGCGACGACGTCGGCGTCGAACTGAATACGCGCACCAGCATCGCGCTACGCCAGCGTGGCCGGGTGGCGGGCATCGACCTGATTGCGGGCGAAACGGCGATCGACATGGCCGACGCCYGGCTGCCGTTCGCGGTTTCGGCCGGTGCCGGCCGTGCGGTGGGCGCGCGGGCGCGCTTCGAGGTGCGCCACGTCGCCGGGCAGGTCTGCGTGACCTGCGTGCAGGGGCTGGTACAGGTGGCGCACCCGTCCGGCTCGGTGACGCTGACCGCGCGGCAGCAGGTGTCCTATGACGACCGCAAGCTGGCGCGCGTGGTCAACCTCGACGCCGCGCGCATGCCGGCCTGGCGCGAAGGCTTCCTGCGGTTTGCGGAGACTCCGCTCGGGGACGTGGTGAACGAAATCAATCGCTACCGCACCGGCAAGCTGGTGCTGATGGCCAGCCAGCTGGCCACGCGTCCGGTGACCGGGCGTTTCCAGCTCGATGCGCTCGACAAGGCCATTGCGCAGATCCAGCATTCGTTTGGCCTGAGCGCACGCCACCTGCCCGGCGGCGTGGTGCTGCTGTCTTGATTCCGTCGCGGTCCTGTCACCAAATCTTCAAGGAAATCATTGCCGATCCGCACGGGCAAAAGGGTCTAGTTCCCAGGAGCATCGGCGGCATGGRCCGCCGATGGCAATGACGACAGGGCCGCGACGCGGCGCGTGAACGACGACGCGCACTGGCCCGCAAACTTGCTTGACGGGATCGGGGCACCATGCAGAAGCGCGTTTACCAGAAGACCTTGCTGGCGCAGGACAAAGGCAGGATCACGATGACGGTACCCCGGGTGCCGACGATAAGACCGCTGGCCCGCACCGTGGCCCTGCTGGTGGCGGCCGGCGGATTCTGGGGCCACGCGCATGCCAACCAGGCGTTCAGCCGCGCGTGGATGGCGCAGAAAAACATGATGCAGGACACGGCAACCGCCACGGGCCGGCTGCCGAACGGTACGCCCGCAGCGGCGCTGACCAGCCCGAATGCGCAGCAGCAGCGCGCCAGCGAGCAATTGCAGCGCTCGATCCAGAATCTCGGCCAGGCCGCGCAGGGCATCGCGGCCATGCAGGCGACGCAGGCGGCGGCACGGCAGGCCGCCGAGCAGCAATCGCCGGTGCCGGACGGTCTCGCCGAAGGCGGCCTCAAGGTGGACACCAACAGCCTGACCGCCGGCTGGCTCAACGCAAAGAACCCGACCCAGAAGACGGCGGATGGCCGCACGCAGGTCACCATCGAGCAGACCGCCGACAAAGCCATCCTGAACTGGGAAACGTTCAACGTCGGCCGCAACACCACGGTCGAATTCCAGCAGAAGCAGGACTGGGCGGTGCTGAACCGCGTCAATGATCCGCAGGCGCGCCCCAGCAAGATCCAGGGGCAGATCAAGGCCGACGGCACGGTCATGATCGTGAACCGCAACGGCATCGTCTTTACCGGCACGAGCCAGGTCGATACGCGCAACCTCGTGGCGGCCGCCGCCGGCATGACCAACGCCCAGTTCGGCCGCGGCCTGTTCAGCGAGTCGCGCGGCACTGGCTACGTGCCGACGTTCGCCAACGACCTGTCGGTCACGCCCACCGCCGTGACGAACGGCAAGGCCACCGGCGATGTGGTGGTGGAAGCCGGCGCACGCATTGCCACGCGCAAGCCGGAGTCCGTTACGCAAGGTGGCGGCTACGTGCTGCTTGTGGGGCGCGAGGCGCATAACCACGGCACGATCACGACGCCCGGCGGCCAGACCGCGCTGGCGGCAGGCGACAGCTTCGTCATCCGCCGCGGCTTCGGCACCGATACGAACCAGACGTCCACCACGCGCGGCAACGAGATCGATGTGCTGCGACTGGCGGGCAGCGAAGCGGGCCGTGTCAGCAACACCGGCCTGATCCAGGCGGCCACCGGCGATATCACGCTGAAGGGCCACACCGTCGAACAGACGGGCGTGCTGGTGAGTACGACGTCGGTCAATACGCGCGGCACCATTCACCTGCGCGCGGAAGGCGACGGCAAGAGCCGCGTGACGCTGGCGCCAGGCAGTGTCAGCGTCATCGCGCTCGATGAGAGCACGACCACGGCGCTCGACGTCCAGCGCGATGCGCTGCTGCGCGACTCCGCCACGGCCAGCGAGGGCGGCTACAACCGCCGTGACCAGTCGCTGGTGCAGATCGCCTCGGCGGGCGACGTGCTGTTCGATGGCGATTCGCTGACGCTGGCCACGGGCGGGCAGATCAGCGTCAACGCCGTGGGCCGTACGCAGCTGGCCAATCGCGCCATCCTCGACGTGGCCGGCGCGGTTGGCGTCAACGTGGCCATGGCCGCCAACAACGTCGAGATCAACGTCCAGGGCAACGAGCAGCGCGACGCGCCCGGCAATCGCGACTCGAAGACCCTGAACAACACCACGATGTGGGTGGACCGCCGCTACCTGGTGCGCGTGGCGGCCGGCACCAATGGCTACACCACCGATCGCTGGTACACGGGCGGGGGGCTGCTCGAAGTGGGCGGCTACCTGAGCACCAGCGGCCATGGCATCGGCGAATGGGCCGCGCTGGGCGGCACGGTGCTGTTCGATGGCGGCGCGCTGGTCTCGCAGGCCGGCTCGTCGGTCAATGTGTCGGGCGGTTCGCTGGACTTGCAGACCGGCACCATCCGGCAGAGCTGGCTGCGCGGCGAGGATGGCCGTCTCTACAACCTCGACAAGGCGCCCGCCGACGTGCTCTACAAGGGCCTGTACCGCGGTTACGAAAGCGAGCACCAGCGCTGGGGCAAGACGGCCGCCGAGCAGTTCAACAGCCCGCTGATCGCGCCGGATCGTCGCCTGGAGAATGGCTACACCGTGGGCCGCGATGCGGGCCGCGTGGTGGTCGGCACCGGCGCCGCCGTGATGGAAGGCGATATCCAGGCCACGGTGTACCAGGGCGCGCGCCAGAGCCAGGCGCGCGACGCCGGGCTCGATGGCTACCGGCAGTCGCAGTTCGCCGCGCCCATGGCCGGCGCACTGGTGATCGGCAAGGTGGTACCCGTGTACGACACCGCGTCGGGCACGCTGCGCGACTCGCCAGTGGCGGTGGCCAGGCGCGTCGAGATCGGCACGGTGGAACGCATTGCGCAAGGGCTGTCGCTCGACGATGCGCTGCCCGACACGCTGGCCGGCCGTATCCGGCTTGATGGCGAGTGGCTCAATACGCAGAAGCTTGGCGCGCTGAAGGTCTATGCCAAGGATGGCATTGCGGTGGATGCGCCGCTGACCGTGGCCCATGGCGGCACGCTGGCGCTGCACGCGGCGGACGTGGCGGCCAGCGCGGACCTGACCGCGCGCGGCGGCACGATCGCGCTGGGCAATATCGTCGACACCTACCAGCCGAACGCAGCGGCCTGGACTGCGCTGCCGATTTCGACAACGGCCCCGGCCAGGGTCGGCGTGGCCGACGGCGTCACGCTCGATGCAAGCGGCGTCTGGACCAACCTGCGTACCAACGCCGACGACATCAGTGGCCTGCCATACGTGAATGGCGGCAGCATCCTCATCAGCACGCGTGGCGATATCGACCTCGGCAAAGGCAGTGTGCTCGACGTCTCGTCCGGGGCGGCACTGCAGCCCAAGGGTTCGCTGACTGGTGGACGCGGCGGCAATATCTCGCTGCTGGCCAACCAGTATGACCTCGATGGCGTGGGGTCGGGCACGCTGCGCATGGACGGCGAACTGCGCGGCTACGGCGTGCGCGGCGGCGGCACGCTCAAGATCGATTCGGGCATCGGCGTGGCCATTGGTGGCGGGCTGCTGGCCGAGCAGGGTGTGCTCAAGGCCGGCGAGTCCGTGGCGATCCAGCTGACGCTGGCGCAGGACTTCACCATGCCGGCCGGCACGGTGCTGCCGGTGGACTACACGTTTACGTCGAGCCGCGTCATGCCGGGCGACGCGGCACCGGGCAAGATCGCGCTATCGCGCGACAACCCCGTGACGCTGCTCGGCAACTGGGTGGTGCCGCCGGGCATCGGCTTCCGGTCTTTCCTGGTCTACGACAATACGGGCAGGTTCTACGTATCGGGCCAGACCGTCCCGGCTGGCACGGTGCTGACAAGCACGCAGGAAGACATGGCTCCTGGCTATGTGGTGCCGGCTGGCGTATTCGCCAATGGCATGCCAGTGGCCCAGTTCAGCACCACGTTCAAGGCCGGCACGCCGTTCTCCAAGGGGGTCACGCTCGCCGCCGGCGACCGTTTGCCGGCGGGTGCCGTCTTCGTGACCGACGTTGCCGTCAAGCCATTGCTGGTCCTGGGCGACAAGCTGTTCCAGACCGGCTTCGGTCACTACGACATCATCGGACAGCAGGGCGCGCAGGTGGCCGAAGGCGCGCGGATCGACGTGAACATGCCGGTGCTGCGCCATGACATGGTGGCCGCGCATGCCGCCCCGACGGGGTCGCCGCCGGACAACGTGCTGCAGCGCTACCTGGCACCAGTCTGGGAGGAACACCCCGAGGATGGCGTACTGACGCAGCGCCGTGGCGCCGGCCTGGTGCTGACCGGCGGCAACGTCTATTCGCACGCGCCGGTGGTGATCGGCAAGGGCAGCGCCGTCACGGTCGATCCGGGCCAGGCCATTACCGTGCAGGGCAATGGCCAGATCACGGTCGATGGCACGCTGAACGCGTGGGGCGGCAGGATCGCCATCCTCGAAACCCCGCTGGGGCAGGGCGCTGCCGATACGCCGAGCGGCAAGGCCGATGCCAAGTCGATCTGGATCGGCAGCGATGCGGTACTCGATGCCGCGGGGCGCGCCGTGACGGCGTTTGACGGCCAGGGCCGGCGCCATGGCGTGGCGGCGAGTGGCGGCACAATCGAGATCGGCGCGCCCTATCAGGCGGGCGCGCGCGAGGTGGATGCGGCGGACGCGTTCGTGGTGGTGCGCCCCGGTGCGCGCATCGACGCCTCCGGTGCGTCGGCGGATATCGATGTGCCGGGTCAGGGGCGCGTCACGCTGCCGGGCCATGGCGGCGTTATCGCGCTCAGTTCGATGCGCGGCGTGTTTATCGATGGCGACCTGCGCGCGATGGGCGCCGGGGCCGGTGCGGCGGGCGGTACGCTGGCCGTTGCGCTGGAGACGCCGGTGTACCTGGGCGTGGACCGCAATACGTACAAGGGTGCGAACATCGAGGATGCCGTGCGCGTGCCGCGCGAGCTGATCCTGGCACGGTTGCAGGGCGACAGCCTGCTGCCCGGCGACCTGGTGGCCGGCGCGCGTGCCGATGCGCTGGCCTATGGCCGGGGCCGCATCGGCGTGGATCGCATCCACGCCGGCGGTTTCGGCAATGTGGCATTGCTGGCCAACGGCATGATCAGCTTCGAAGGCCCGGTCGACCTGAGCGTGGAGCAGAGCCTGCGCCTGGTGGCCAGCTCGATCGGCCTGGCGGCCAATGCCGATCCGGCCACGCGCGTGACGCTGGCGGCGCCCTACGTGCAGCTTGCCGGCACCACGCGCCGGCAGGTCGACAACACCATCATGCCCAATGCCGTGGTTGGCTCGCGCAACGCCAGCGGCGTGGGTGGCACGCTGGGCGTGCCGCTGGTGGCCGACGGCACGAGCCTTGTCGTGGACGCGGGCTTCCTCGACCTGACGGGCGCGATGCTGGTCGGCACACGCGGCGAGATCGTCGTCAACAACGGCGATCCGCTCAAGGTCGAGCGCAATGCGTTCGACAACATCACGCTGCGCAGCCGCGCCGACCTGCGGATGTCCGGCGCCGCGGAGCTGTATGTGCCGGGCAACCTGACGCTCGCCGCTTCGCAGATCTATCCCGCGTCGAACGACAGCGGCAAGGTCGTGGTCGGGGTGACGAGTTATATCGACGAGTGGGGCAACCTGTCGCGCCGTACGGACCTCACCCGCAGCCTGAATATCGAGCGTACGACCGACGCGGAACCTGCCCAACCGTATTCGGTCTTCGGCACGATCAGCCTGGCGGGCCCCACCGTCAATCAGAGCGGCGTGGTGCGTGCGCCGCTGGGCCGGGTCAGCTTCGGTTCCAGCGAATACGGCGGGGAGACCGGCACCATCAACCTGCTGCCCGGCAGCGTGACGTCGGTCAGTGCGAAGGGCCTGGCCATGCCGTATGGCGGCACGCTCGACGGGCTGAGCTATCTGTACAACGGCAAGGACGTGGCCTATGACCTCGTGGGCACGGGTCCGACCATCACGCTGACTGGCCATGCGGTGGACGTGCGCGACGGCGCGGTGCTGGACATGAGCGGTGGCGGCAGCCTCACGGGCGCGGCCTTCCTGGGCGGGCGCGGCGGTTCCACCGACGCCCGCATGTATCCGCTGATCCAGGTGGGCTCCAACGGCGGCTTCAAGCTGCCGGGGCTGTCCACCAATCCCGTCTATGCCATCGTCCCCGGCGCGCAGGCCGGCTATGCGCCGATCATCGCGGAGAAGGGTGCCGGCGATCCGGCCATCGGCCGCCAGATCACCATCGGCGCGGGCGTGCCGGGCCTGCCGCCGGGCACCTACACGCTGCTGCCGTCCACGTACGCGTTGCTGCCGGGCGCGTTTCGCGTCGAGCTCAACGGTGCGGCCAGTCCGGCGCTGGCGTCGCTGGCGTCGCCGTCGGCGCAAGGCGCGCTGGCTATGCGCAATGGTTCGCATGCCGCCAGCGTGCGTCTGAGCACGATCGATACCGGCATCCGCGATGCCCTGCCGACGCAGGCCATCATCACCTCGGCCGACACGCTGCGCCGCTATTCGCAGTACAACGAAACCAGCTATGCGGACTTCGCCGTGGCGGCAGCGGAACGCGGCGGCGTGCCGCGTTCGCTGATCGAGCGCGATGCCAAGACGCTGGCGCTGTACTTTATCGGCGCGAACGCCAAGGGTGCGATCGGCGACCTGCCGGCGCTGAAGTTCGACGGCACCACGCGGTACGACACGCCGGCAGGCGGGCTGGGCGGCAGTGCGCTGGTGCTGGCCGGCGGCGGCTCTTATGAAATCATGGGGCCGGGCGCCGAACCCACGCCGTGGGGCGCCTCGAGCCGCATCCCGGTGTCGCTGTATGCGGACGACCTGAACGCCATCGGCGCTGCGCGCCTTGGCATCGGGGCCTTGCCGCAGGTCATCGGCAACAACAGCGGCAGCCAGCGCAACAATGTGCTGGGTTTCCTCGCCAACAACGCCTACGACATCGTGCTGCGCAGCGGCGCTGTACTCAAGGCGCCCGAGGTGTTCCTGGTCACCAACGACAGGAACGGCGGAATCGTTGTCGAACAGGGCGCCGGCATCAATACGCTGGGCCGGGGCAAGGTGGCGTGGGACTCGACCCACGGCTACGTCTACGATCCGGGCGAACGTTCGGTACTGGCGGTGTCCAACGGCTGGATCGACATGCTGGCGCCGTCGGCCAGCGGCAGCTTCGCGCCGGGCAAGATCGACATCGGCGCATGCCCGGCCGGCGTGGTCTGCAAAGGCGCGGCGCAGCTCTATTCCGAAGGCACCATCGCCGCGGTCACGGACCAGGCGTTCGAGCTGCGCGATACGGCGCGCTACGGTACGCGCAACCTGTCGCTGTCCGTGGGTGCCATCAACGTGGGCAGCGACGCCGCGCTGGCGGCGGCCGCCACGCGTGGCGCGCTGCCGCCGGGCTTGCGGCTGTCGCAGGATGTGCTGAACCGCCTGCTGCAAGGCGATACCAGCACCGGCGCCCCGGCGCTGAAAAACCTGATCCTGACTGCGCGCGACGCGGTGAACTTCCACGACTCGATCACGCTGTCGACACTCGACCCGGTGACCCGCAAGTCTGCACTGGAGCGCCTGGTGCTGACCACGCCGGCCATCTATGGCGCCGGCGACGCCAATGCCGAAGCGCGCATCGAGACCGATGTGCTGGTGTGGAACGGCGCCCGCAACGCGCCGGGCCAGGTGGCCACCGGCGGCGCTGGCACCGGCTCGGGCAAGCTGACCATCGATGCCCGCGAGATCGAGTTTGGCTTTGCCCCGTCGGTGCGCGTGGACAGCGTGCACGACTTCGAGCGGCTGGCGCTCGGCTTCAGCGAAGTGAACCTGAAGGCCAACGACCGCATCACCGCCAACAACAGCGGGACGCTCGCGGTCTATCAGTCGCGTGGCGCGTGGGACGACGCGACCAACGGCTACGCGTACACGGGCGGCAACCTGCGCATCGACACGCCGCTGCTGACCGGCCACGCCGGTTCGGTGAACCGGCTGCGCGCGGGTGGCGACATCGTCGTCAGCGCGCCACAGGGTGCTGCGGCGCCGGCGCTGTCCAATGAGGCGCTGGTGGCGGCGCTCGGCGCGGAACTGAAGCTGGAAGGCCGCAGCGTCACGCTGGATAGCGCCGTGGCGCTGCCGAGCGGCAAGCTGTCGGTGACCGCGCAGGGCGACCTCGTGCTCGGTGACCGTGCACAACTGGATCTGGCCGGACGCAAGCTCGACTTCTACGACGTCAGCAAATACAGTTGGGGCGGCGATGTGATGCTGGAGAGCCAGCGCGGCAATATCAGCCAGGCGGCCGGCTCGCGCATCGACGTCTCCGCGCTGGAAAACCGCGCGGGCAGGTTCACGGCCATCGCGCTGGGCGAAGGTGCGGGCACGATCGACCTGCAGGGCAAATTCGTCGGCGGCAGCACGGGCAGTTACGATGCAGGTGGCACATGGGTGCCGTTCGCGGCAGGTGGCGCCGATATTCGCGGCCAGCGTATTGCCGGTTTCACGGGCCTGAACCAGCGCCTGAACGACGGCAACATGACCGGCAGCCGCAGCTTCCAGGTCAAGCAGGGCGACCTGACCGTGGGCGACGAACTGAAGGCGCGCGAGATCAACGTCTCGGTCGATGGTGGTCGCCTCTTGGTCAACGGCACGGTCGATGCCAGCGGCGAACAGGTGGGCAGCATTCGTCTGGCCGCGCGCGATGGCGTGACCATCGGCAGCAGTGCCGTGCTCGATGCGCATGGCCGCATGCTGCGCAAGGACAGCTACGGCCAGGTCATCGAGGCGCCGAACCGCGCCATCATCGAGATCGACAGCCGCAACGGCACGCTGTTGCTGGCCGATGGCGCGCGCATGGACGTACGGGCCGGCACCGATGGCACGCCGCTGGCGCTGGGCACGGTGGAACTGAGCGCCCGCCGTATTGGCGGCGCGCGCGGCAGCGATGTCGATATCGACGCCTCGGGCAATGTGCGGATCGATGGCGCGCGCAGCGTCACGGTCAACGCCTTCCAGCGCTACGACAACGCGCCGCTGGTGAAGGATGGCACCCCCGATGGCCGCGACTACCAGTCGATCACGCAGGGCTACMTGAACGACCTGCACGACGACAGCGTGGCGTTCATGGGCCACGCGCTGGCCAATGGCGACCTGATGACGCGCAAGCTGGCTGGCCTGCGCCAGTACGCCGACGCGTTCCATCTGCGCCCCGGCGTGGAAATCGCCAGCGCCACCCCGGGCGGCGATCTCCATATCGATGGCGATATCGACCTGTCCGGCTATCGCTACACGAGCGTCAACCCGCATTCGCGGATGACGGGCGTGTACGGCTCGGGCGAGGCGGGCGCGCTGGTGCTGCGCGCGGGCGGCAACCTCAAGATCTTCGGCAGCCTGACCGACGGCTTCGACGGCTCGGTGCTGAAGGCCACGCCGGACGACCAGGGCTGGATCCTGGTCAAGGGCCGCATTCCATGGGGCGGCGACATCATCGTGCCGACCGACGGCACCGTGACGCTGGCCGACGGCACGTTCTTCCAGTCCGGCCACACGCTGAACTATGCGCTGCCGATGCAGGCCATGACGCTGCGCGCCGGCACCCAGCTGGCCACGCGGGCCACGCTGACCGCCGATCTGGTGCTGCCGGCCGGCACGGTGCTCGGTGGCGCTGTACGCGACAGCAACGGCAACGTGATCCACGCCGCCGGCACGGTACTGTCGCAGGCGCTGACGCTGGCCAGCGGCATGCAGCTCGATGCCGGCAACCGGGTGCCCACCGCCGCCCGCGTGGCGGCCATGCTGTGGCCGGCCAATGTGCCGCTGCCGTTCCCCGATGGCGCGATCAAGGATATCGGCGACACCTTCGCCGCGGTCAACGGCGTGCAGCTTGCCGGCGCGCTGACGCTGCGCAAGGGCGCCATGATCCCGAGCGAAACCGTGGTGAAGCTGCCCGGCGACGTGGAGAGCGTGCAGATGCGTGCAGCCGATGCCGATGGCAACCAGGGCCGCAACTGGGCGCTGGCGCCAATGCTGGCACCGGGATCGCAATCTTGGTCGATCCGGCTGGTGGCGGGTGCGGACCTGGAAGCCGCCGATACGCGTGCGCTGCTGCCGCGCAGTGCCAACGGCCACGTGCTGCTGGCCGACACGCACTATGGCCTGGCCCCGGATACCGTGCTGAAGCCGGGTACCGGCCTGCCAGCCCAGCTCGTCTGGACGGAGGCGGGCGCCGCGATGCTCGGTTACGAGCCCGGCACGCTGCTCGATCTGAGTGTCTGGGGCGGGGAAGCCGCTGCGCTGGACATGAACAACTGGGGCCTGGGCGAACTGGTAAAGAAGATCGCCGACGGCACGCCACCCGAATACGAGGACAGGAATACCCCGGCACGCCAGCAATTGTTCAGCGTGCTGCGTACCGGCACGGGCGACCTCGACGTGCTGTCGGCCGGCAATTTCACGATGTCGTCGCCGTTTGGCGTCTATACGGCGGGCACGCAGTCGATCGGTGTCGATGCCGCGTACAACCAGGCCCGCTCGGTCGGGACCAACGGCATCGGCACCACGGTGCTGGGTGCGAAGGGCGCCTTCCTCGAACCCTTTGTGAACGGCGGCACGCAAAGCCTTTACCGGGCCTGGTATCCGGAGCATGGTGGCAACGTGCTGGTGCGCGCGGGCGGCGACGTTCGGGGCGACACCATCGGCGGCGGTGGCGACTCGATCCGCAACGACGACGTACTGGGCGTGATGCGCGCCCACAACGACACGTCCGCCGTCGGCAACTGGATGTGGCGGCAGGGCACGGGCAGCGTCGCGCAGCCGGGCCAAGGCTTGCCGACCGCGTGGTGGGTCAACTTCGGCACCTATGTCCCCGTGGCTGCAGGGGGGAGTGCCAAGCACAGCGACACGCCGTTCCTGGTGGGCTTCACCGGCATCGGCACGCTCGGTGGCGGCAACCTGGTGTTCGAAGCCGGTGGCGACGTGGGCATGCTGGAGTCCCGCATGGGGAATGCGTCCGGCATCCTGTCGCGCAGCCAGGGCCTGAACCTGGCGGTGGCCAGCACGGGCCGTGTATCGGCCGATGGCAGCCAGCTCACCCTGACCGGCGGCGGCGACCTCGACATCCGCATTGGCGGGGGGCTGAACCCCGTGGCGGAAGTGCGTTCGCCGAGGGACACGCCGGACGGGGAGACGCCACAGACCCGCTACGACAATGCGCGGCTGAACCTGACCGGCGTCATGACGAACCTGCGCGGTGCCATGCGTGTGGCCACCGGCTCGCTGGGCGGCATCGAACTGCGCTATGACGTATCGGACGGCAAGGAATCGCGCGCGTACCAGCCGTATGTGTCGACCTCGGCCATCGCCGGCGGCGGGCCGGTGCTGGTGCCGGGCGACGCGGGCGTGCGCATCGATGCGCGCGGTGATGTGGCCGTGGGCGGCGTTGCCGACCCGGGCCGCGTGACGCAGGTGCATAACGGCACGCCATTCACGCTCGATGGCGCGTCCTATGCCGGTGAAGGCTGGAGCTGGTTCTCGCTGTGGACGCCGTCCACAGCCATCGACCTGCTCAGCGCCGGCGGCAACCTGACGCCGTCGATGGCGTGGATGGATTTCCGCGGCGGCAACCACAGCGCCACCGATGGCCGCTTCGTGATGCCATCGATCCTGCGCGCCGCCGCACCGAACGGCAGTCTCTACTACGGCGGATCAAGTTCCGGCACGAGGGATTCGACAACCCAGAAGCCGGTGCAATCGCCGGTGGGGCTGGTGATGGCGCCTTCCCCGGTCAGCCCGCACTTCGCGGTGACGGGCACCGGCGCGCTGGAGTTGCTGGCCGGCGACTCGATCTATGCCGGCGGCTATTCGGTCACGCAATCGGGTGCCGATCCGACGGCGCTGCCGAGTCCGTTCAACCCCGGCTTTGCCGGCGTGGTGGGCCAGGCATGGTTTGGCGGCTACACGGCCAACAATGTCAGCGTGAATRGGCTGGCGCCCAGCGTGCTGTTCGGGGCAGGCCTTGGCCCCAGCCAGGTCTTCCCGATGTTCAGCCTGACCGCGCCCACGGTTTCGGGCTATGCGAGGACCGGACAACCGCCCGCGCGCTTCTACGCCAACGAAGGCGATATCGTGGGCCTGCGTACCGGTGCGATCTTGAGTCGCGGCACAATCACCTCTGCGGGCGGCATCCTGCCGACGTGGTACGAAGGTGGCGGCCCCGTGGCCATCCGGGCAGGACGCGACATCGTCAACGCAGGCACGGAACTCGGCTCAACCGAGCTGGTTCCCGAGCAGGCACTCGGCTGGTTCGGTCAGTTCTACAGCAGCCAGCCCAATTCGCCGCTGCGCCCCATGCGGTACAGCGCCGGCACCGTGCGCGGCAACCTGATCGTGCACAACAACGCCGACGACGTCTCCGTGATCTCGGCAGGCCGCGACATCCTGGGCAGCACGTTCTACGTGGCAGGCCCGGGCCTGCTGGAAATCACGGCAGGACGCGACCTCTACCTGGCCGACAAGGGCGAACTCAAGAGCCTCGGCCCGGTGGTCAATGTGCAGGCGGGCGACCGCTCCAGCGGCGCCAGCATCGCGGTGGCCGCAGGCGTGGGGGCGCGCGGGCTCGACGGGCTGGGCTTCCAGGCGTTTGCCGCGCGCTACCTCGATCCGGCCAACCAGGCAGATCCGGGCCGCGCGCTGGCCAGCCAGCCAGGCAAGGCCGTGACGATCTATGGCGGCAGCCTGACCTTGAGCGACTGGCTGCGCATGGAATTCGGCTACCACGGCGACGAGGCCGGCGCACCGGCATTCCTGGCCGCGCGCCAGGCCGATATCGATCGCGCACGGCAGCAGACGCAGGCCACGGGTACCAACATGGCCAACCGCGACCTGCAACGCGAGTACGGGCTGGCCAGCCAGCTTTATCTGGTGAACTGGCTGACCGACCGATTCGGCGGCCGCAACGGGCTGGGCCTGCATTTCGATGCCGCCACGACCGATGCGCGTGCGTTCTTTGCCGCCTTGCCGCCCGAGCAGCAGCGGGCGTATCTGCGCAACGTCTACTACGCCGAACTCAAGGCGTCGGGGCGCGAGTACAACGACACCAATGGCCCGCGCGCCGGCAGCTACCTGCGCGGCCGCGAGGCGATTGCCACGCTGTTGCCGGCGCGGGATGGCCAAGGTGGGCAGGGCGGCCAGCCGGACTACGACGGCGACCTGACCATGTTCAGCAGCGCGAAGTACTATCGCTACCTGCCCGGCAGCTCCGAGCCGGCGGTCACCACCAGGCCCGCGGCCGGCGTGACCTATGTGAGCCGGCCCCAGTGGGTGGCGCTCGGCAATCCTGCGGGCGTGCACTACTACGACGTGCTCGACTCGGGCATCCACACCGACTTCGGCGGCGACATCAGCATCCTCACGCCGGGAGGCCGCACGCTGGTGGGGGTGGATGGCGGGTTTGTGCCGGGCGATGGCTCGGGCGTGCTCACGCAGGGTTCGGGCGAGATCCAGATGTATGCGCGGGACAGCATCCTGCTGGGCCAGAGTCGTATCTTCACCACGTTCGGGGGCAATATCCTGGGCTGGTCGGCGCAGGGCGACATCAACGCGGGCCGCGGTTCGAAGTCCACCGTGGTCTACACGTCGCAGCGTCGCATCTACGACGACTATGGCCGCGTGACGCTGTCTCCGACCACGCCGAACACCGGCGCCGGTATCGCTACGCTGAACCCGATCGCCGAGGTGCCGCCCGGCGACATCGACCTGATCGCGCCGCTGGGCACCATCGACGCGGGCGAAGCGGGCATCCGCGTCTCGGGCAACGTCAACCTGGCCGCCTTGCGCGTGGTGAACRCCGAGAACATCCAGGTGCAGGGCAAGGCCACCGGCATCCCCGTGGTGGCCGCTGTCAACGTGGGCGCGCTGACCAACGCCAGCGCCGCGGCTTCGCAGGCTGCGAGCGCGGCGCAGGAGGCGGTGCAGCGCGAGCGGTCGGCCGCGCGTCAGGCCATGCCATCGGTATTCACGGTGCGCGTGCTGTCCACCGGCAACGAGCCTGCGGAGGGGACTGCCCGGCCCAGGGAAGGCGCCAGCCTGCAGTCACCGGCCTACGACTACAAGGCTGCCGTGCAGGTACTTGGGCAGATGAATCTCGATGAGGCGGCGCTCAGCCAGCTGACACCGACGGAACGAAGGAGCCTGCGACAGCCCTGAGGGAAACGCTCCCACCTTTCCCACGGCGTGGAATTTTAGAGCGCTCGTGACCGGTGCTTCCGAGTTGGGCCCGTCCTGTCGGGCCCAACGGCTGATTGAACGATTAAAGCGCAGAGGCAGGCTGCAAGCTACAGAACGCTACACTAGCTTCAAGTGCAACACCTTGAATCAAGTAAGGTGTTGCGATGACGAAGTACAAGCATCTGAGCGCAGAGGAACGCGCGGTCATCATGATCGAGCATCGGAAAGGCAGCGGCACAAGAGTGATCGCACGACTGCTTGGGCGAAGTGCCTCGACTGTTTCGCGTGAACTGGCGCGCAACCGCGATACGGCTGTACCGCACTATGATGCGACGCGTGCGGCGTCGGCGTACCGTGTTCGTCGTCGAGGTTGCGGGCGTCGCCGCAAGCTGCTTGCCGGCAACGCGCTGTATCAGCATGTGCATGACCGGTTGGTCTACTGGCGCTGGTCGCCGCAGCAGATTGCTGCCAGACTTCGCTGTATGTATCCCGACGATCCCGACCAACGCGTCAGCCACGAAACGATTTACGCCGCGATATACGCCCATCCGCGAGGTGGACTCAAGCAGGCGATGATCGAAGCATTGCGCCAGGAAAAGCCCGTGCGTGGACGCCGACGCACCACGCTTGCTGGCGGCGGATTCGTGCCCGAGGCCCTGCGCATCGTTCACCGGCCCGAGGAGATTGAACTGCGGCAGTTGCCGGGGCATTGGGAAGGCGACCTCATCAAGGGCGCGTTCAATCGTTCCGCCGTGGGCACGCTGGTTGAGCGCAAGACGCGCTTCGTGGTGCTGTGCCGTATGGACGGCTGCACGGCCCAGGACGCCCTGGAGGGCTTCACGCGCCAAATGAAGAAGCTGCCGGCCTTTCTGCGCGAGAGCTTGACCTACGATCGCGGAACGGAAATGACCTGCCATGTCGAACTCTCCAGGCGGCTGAGTTTAGATATCTGGTTTGCTGATCCGCATGCGCCTTGGCAGCGCGGCAGCAACGAGAACACCAACGGTTTGCTGCGCCAGTTTCTGCCCAAAGGCATCGACCTATCGGCAGTCACACAGACCCAGCTCAACGACATTGCCAAATTGCTCAACGGCCGGCCTCGTCAGACGCTTGGCTGGGATACACCCGAGGAAGCGATGGCCAAGGAATTGGAAATCGCTGGATTTGCTAAACGTTGCACTTGACTCTTGAGACCGCCCCCCTTCGCATTTGACTGCCTCCTCGTACGAAGTACGCACAACATGTGGGAGCAGAAAGCCTATATGACGGTCATGTGACGGATATAGCCGATAGTAAAAGTCGTTCTCGAATCCATCGCCTACGTCTTCACGGAGAAATATCGCTGGCTTATTGCAAACATCACACTTTGCGAACGTATGTTATTCAGAAGGGCCTTCTTCGGGAAGAATATTCACTTGCAATGGATGGAAGTTGGTATGCTTTTCACAGTGGTCACAATAGTAGATCAAGGATCCTCCTGATTAATCCAACAATGAATATATGCCTTGGTCGTCCGAATTAATATTATTCACAAACTGATGCTGATGCCGCTAGGTCAGCGGACGACCGTTGTTTGGTCGGGCTCCGGCGCTGGCAAGCCAGCGGCGTGCCGCTGGCGCAAGGGATAGTTTCCGTTGGTCAGAAGGAAATGCGGATCTAAGCGCCCATAGCCGGCGCGGGAGCGAGAAGCGCAGAGAGCGCCAACGCTGGAGAGGAAAATGGCGAAGCCATCGCCAATGTTGCGTTGATTGAACCGAAACTTAGACCACTAGTCCACGATTCGCCAATCCCGCCGTAAGTTGCTCTTTGAATGGCTGCATGCGCATGTAGGCGCGCTTGGAAAGATCAAGCTGATAATCGAGAGACTTGCGAATTTCGGCGTGAATGTGAATCGCGTTGCGTGCCTCGTAGAATTCAATCAACTCATCTTTTAGCCATGGATCTATCAGGCCAAGTGTTTCCGCACACTCTGCCTTTTTATCGAAGCGGACTTTCGACTCGTCTGTTCGACCTATGGCGTCGTACGTCGGGATAATCTTCTTTCCGTCGTGCTCGAGATGCTTCTCAAGGATTGTCATACTTGCGGGAGGTATTGATATTCGCTTCTTCGTCGGGAACTCAGTAAGACCGATCACTGAAGGTTCTGTTGAAAGAACATCGAACAGGATGTGATGGATTACTGCTTCATAGATCGACGCGTAAGACAAAACTTGATTCCTGATTTGTGCTCGCAAAAGCCAATCATTTGCTTCCAAACCTTCTAAGAGCTTATAAATATATCTCGTTGAGATGAACTCTTCACCGAGCCGCTTGGCTAAGTTAGCTTCACCAATGAAGTCAAAGTAGGATATATGCCAAGCCTCATCGGCGATATGCGCGCCAATGTATTGGGAAATTTGGTCTTTTACGGTTTTTTCAAATGCCATGACATTTAAAATTGGTCTGACGTATTAAGTCAACTGACTTGCGTTGATTTATGCACAAGGCGCTACGAAAAGATTGGCCCGGCGTCATGCGTTTGCAGATAAACGAGTAAGATCGATGCAGAGTTTATTCAACTCTTGCGTGAGCAGCGTCAGGCTATATCACTGAAACCCGTACACAGCGTTAATCTGCCGGAGCCTGCGTCAGTATACCAAAGGCGGCGAACAATATTTCGCATGGGTATCTGTGCAGGGACAAATTGTTTCGGTCAGTGACCGCTTTCGAGTAACTGTTCGAAAGGCCGCTAATGGCCGGCCTCAGCCGTCTGCTGCGTTTGTCCACCCTGCGCCCACCCTTCGCCCCGCCACGTAAGGGCCTATTCTTTTCCCTGCCGGGCATCCATAAAAATGGAGCCTCGCGGGCTCCATTCGTTCAGCAGGCTGGTACGCCTTACAGGGCGGCGTCCTTCAGTTTCTTCAGTGGGCGGACCTTCACCTTGACGGTGGCGGGCTTTGCTGCGAACCACTGATCCTCGCCGGTGAACGGGTTCTTGCCAAAACGCTTCTTCGTGGCAGGCACCTGAGTGGCCACGACCTTGAGCAGGCCTGGGAGCGTGAATTCGCCCGCGCCCTTCTTGTGCACGGCGCTCAGGACCGTGTTTTCCAGGTGGGCCAGCACGGTCTTGACGGTCTTGGCGTCCAGCTCGGTCTGGGCGACCAGGTGGGCCAGCAAGCTCGCCTTGGTGAAGGTTTCCTTCAGCGGCTTTGCCACCGGTGCAGCCGCTGTGGTTTTCTTCGCCGGTGCGGCCGCCGCCTTCTTGGTGGGCGCTGCTGCCTTCGTGGCGGCAGGTTTGGCCGGGGTCTTTACGACAGCTTTTGCTTTGGTTGCCATGGATTCTTTCGTGGTTGCTCGTTGATATGTTGCCGTAGAGGCGTCCGCGAGAATAGCAAATTCCATGCGGTGTGTGCGAGTGCGTGAAACCAACGATTACAACTGCGCGCCGATGGTAGCCCTGATCCGGTCACAGGTTCGCGTGCTGGCCAGCCCAAGCAGCTTGCTGACTTCATTGCGGTCGCGCCCGGCAAGTAGCCGCCGGCGGCAGTAGGTGTTGCGCAGCACCCGCGGGCTCATGTCTTGCGCTTCGAAGTCGATCGCGACGAGCGCCGCTCGCACGATCTTGCCAAGACTCATATCCGTGATCGGCTCGCCGCTGGCCCGGAGTGAGAACACGAGGTCGCCAAGGACCGGAAGGGTCTGCCGGCGAATGCACCACTTGGTCAGGATCGGCACCGCGAATGCGGCGAGAGGGATCGTGCGGGTATCACGCGCGCCGTGGGCTGGCACGCGCAGGTAGGGCGGGGCAACATCGGGCTGCAGGTCCTCCCGGCGGGCCGTGCGGCCTTCCAATGCCGTGACGCCGGTGCCGAGGAAGAGTGCCACGATGGCGCGGTTGCGCAAGGCCGCCAGGTCATCCCCGGCGTGGGGCTGCACCCACGCCTGCAGGCGGGCGTCCGCCTCCTCTGGCAAGTAGATGGGGTCCGGCTCGGCCTTCGGCCAATGACCGTCGCGGACCAATTGGCGGGCTGGATTGCTCTTGCGCACACCGATGGCAACCAGGTGGCGACACAAGCGGTCCAGCAGTTTCAAGTAGCGCATGCGCGTGGCGGGACTGTAGCCGCGCGGGTCGGGCGCTTGCCAGAAGGTATCGATATGGTCTGGGCCGAACGTGGCCACGGTGGTGTCGACGTCGAGCAGATGGCGCCGAAAATGCTCGAACATGGCCTGATGCTGGATGATCGAGCGGGCCGCGAAAGGGCGCCGGTCCGCGCCCGACGCCTCGCGGCGCTGCCAATCGGCGTAGGCGAGGGTGGGATTGGTGAGCCAGAGGCTGTCGACGGGTGTCATGACCGCATTTATATACTGAGTGCGCCGGGAGACCGGCAAGGAGTTGGTGGTGCAAGTCCACTACGATGAAGGAATAGCGAGCCACATCGGCCCCGAGCCGTGCGCAGGCCACCGCGAGGTGGTAGGCGAAGCGTCGGTAGGGGAGCGTATGGGCC
>NZ_JBFTND010000064.1:0-32586 GCF_056397305.1 Cupriavidus sp. 05N40 | reverse complement strand
GCGTCTGGCTCACCCTGGAGCGCTGCATCTCCAGCATGGCGAAGCCATAGGTGATGGACGACAGCAGCAGGAAGGTGGTGTTGAGCGCCACCAGCGGCAGCTCGAACAGCTCCGCCCCGGTGGGTCCGCCGGCATAGTGCCGTCCCACCACGCCGTACACGGCGAACAGGCTGGCGAAGATGAGACAGTCGCTCATCAGGTAGAGCCAGAAGCCGAGCAGGGTGCCGTTCTGGGCATGCACCTCGGCGGTCTCGTAGAAGCGCAGTTGCGCCGCGCGCGGGGCTTCCGGCGCGCTCATGCGTT
The DNA here is from genome assembly GCF_056397305.1 of Cupriavidus sp. 05N40. Lineage (NCBI taxonomy): Bacteria > Pseudomonadati > Pseudomonadota > Betaproteobacteria > Burkholderiales > Burkholderiaceae > Cupriavidus > Cupriavidus sp. 05N40. The sequence goes on along the minus strand of NZ_JBFTND010000064.1, from coordinate 32,283 downwards.
CCGGGCCGTAGGGAGTGGCGATATCAACCATGGCTGGCAAGCAGGCGCGAGCGCTCTGCCTCCGTGTGGACGACGGTATCGGCCGGGATGTAGTAGTCGCGCTTGTAGTTGAAGGTGTGCCCGATCGCGACCACCAGAAGGGTGACGAAGGTCAGCACCACGATCAGCCACATATGCCAGATCAGCGCAAAGCCCAGCAGCGTGCTCAGCCCCGCGAGAATGATGCCCGCGCTGGTGTTCTTCGGCATGTGGATGGGGATGAAGCCCTGCTGCGGGCGCTCGTAGCCGAGCTGCTTCATCTGCCACCAGGCATCGTTGTCGTGGATCACGGGCGTGAAGGCGAAGTTGTAGGCCGGCGGCGGCGAGGAAGTGGACCACTCCAGCGTGCGGCCGTTCCACGGGTCGCCGGTGGTGTCGCGCAGCGCTTCGCGGCGGCGGAAGCTGACGAACAGCTGGATCAGGAAGCAGCCGATGCCGCAGGCGATCAGCAGCGCGCCGAAGGCCGCGGCCTGGAACCAGATCTGCAGCGAGGCATCCTGGAAATGGTTCATGCGCCGGGTCACGCCCATCAGGCCGAGCACGTACAGCGGCATGAAGGCGACGTAGAAGCCGACCAGCCAGAACCAGAACGAGCACTTGCCCCAGAACGGGTCGAGCTTGAAGCCGAAGGCCTTGGGGAACCAGTAGCTGATCCCGGCCATCAGCCCGAACAGCACGCCGCCGATGATGACGTTGTGGAAGTGGGCGATCAGGAACAGGCTGTTGTGCAGCACGAAGTCGGCCGGCGGCACCGCCAGCAGCACGCCGGTCATGCCGCCGATCACGAAGGTCACCATGAAGCCGACCGTCCACAGCATCGGCACCTCGAAGCGGATGCGCCCGTGGTACATGGTGAACAGCCAGTTGAAGATCTTCGCCCCGGTCGGGATCGAGATGATCATGGTGGTGATGCCGAAGAACGAGTTGACGCTTGCCCCCGATCCCATGGTGAAGAAATGGTGCAGCCAGACCAGGTAGGACAGCACCGTGATCACCACCGTGGCGTACACCATCGACGCGTAGCCGAACAGGCGCTTGCCGCAGAAGGTGGACACCACCTCCGAGAAGATGCCGAAGGCGGGCAGCACCAGGATGTAGACCTCGGGGTGGCCCCAGATCCAGATCAGGTTGATATACATCATGGCGTTGCCGCCGAGGTCCGCCGTGAAGAAGTTGGTGCCGGTGTAGCGATCCAGCGCCAGCAGCGCCAGCACGGCGGTGAGCACCGGGAAGGCGGCGATGATCAGCACGTTGGTGCACAGCGAGGTCCAGGTGAAGATCGGCATCTTCATCAGCGTCATGCCGGGCGCGCGCATCTTGACGATGGTCACCAGCAGGTTGATGCCCGACAGCAGCGTGCCCAGCCCCGCCACCTGCAGCGACCATATGTAGTAGTCCACGCCCACGTCCGGGCTTTGCAGGATGCCGGACAGCGGCGGATAKGCCAGCCAGCCGGTGCGCGCGAACTCGCCGACGAACAGCGACATCATCACCAGCACGGCGCCGCCCACCGTCATCCAGAAACTGAAGTTGTTGAGGAAGGGGAAGGCCACGTCGCGCGCGCCGATCTGCAGCGGCACGACGAAGTTCATGAAGCCGGTGACCAGCGGCATGGCCACGAAGAAGATCATGATCACGCCGTGCGCGGTGAAGATCTGGTCGTAGTGATGCGGAGGCAGGTAGCCCAGCGTGTCGCCGAAGGCAACGGACTGCTGCAGCCGCATCATGACCGCATCGGCGAAGCCGCGCAGCAGCATGACGATGCCGAGCACGATATACATGATGCCGATCTTCTTGTGGTCGATGCTGGTGAACCACTCATGCCACAGGTAGCCCCAGGCGCGGAAGTAGGTCAGCGCGCCGACCAGCGCCAGCCCGCCGATCGCCACCGCCGCGAAGGTGGCCAGCAGGATGGGCTCGTGGTAGGGAATCGCCTCCCAGGTCAGGCGGCCGAATACCAACTGGGTCAGGTCGTGCTCGGGCATTGTCATCACCAGGCCCGCAGGGGCGTTGTTGCAGGATTCTTCTTCGGCGGGCGCGCCATGGCGTCAGCGCGTCACCGCGGCTGCGTTTTCGCCGGGCCCGCGCCGGTGGGATCGCCGGCGGTGCAGATCGCGCCAAGGGTCTCGCCGGAGCGCGTCAGCGACGCCAGGGCGTACCCCGAGGCGGGCCCCTGCTGCTCGCGGCGGGCATGCTTCGCGCTGTCGGGCATCATGTCCTTGATGCACGGCTTGCCCGCTTCCACGCAGCGGTTCAGGATGGCGCCATACAGGGCCGGGTCCACGCTGGCATAGCGGCGCACCGGTTCGCGCTCGCTGGGCTGCTCGAGCTTGAGGTAGGCATCCCGCGTGAGCGCGCCGCCGCCGGCCTTGGCTGCCTTGACCCAGCGGTCGAATTCCTCGTTGCTGACGCCGTGGAACTTGAAGTACATGCCGGAGAAGCCCGCGCCGCTGTAGTTGGCGGAGATGCCTTCGTACACGCCGGGCGCGTTGATCACGGCATGAAGCTTGGTCTCCATGCCCGGCATGGCATAGACCTGCCCGGCCAGCGCGGGAATGAAGAAGGAGTTCATCACCGTGGCGGCCGTGAGCTTGAAGCGGATGGGCTGGTCCACCGGCGCCACCAGTTCGTTGACCGTGGCAATGCCTTGGTCCGGATACAGGAACAGCCACTTCCAGTCCAGCGCCACCACTTCGACGGTGAGCGGTTCCAGGCCGGTGGGCACGCCGCGCTCGGCGTCGATGCGGGACAGGGGCTGGTACGGGTCGAGCTTGTGCGTGCTGACCCAGGTGATCGCGCCCAGCGCGATGATGATGAGCAGCGGCGCGGACCAGATCACCAGTTCCAGCAAGGTGGAATGGTCCCAGTCCGGTTCGTAGGTGGCTGCGCGGTTGGAGGCGCGGTAGCGCCAGGCGAACAGCAGCGTCAGGATGATCACCGGCACGATGATCAGCAGCATCAGGCCGGTTGAGATGATGATTAAATCACGCTGCCGGACCGCAAGGTCACCCGACGGGGCCAGCAGCACGGCATTGCAACCTGTCAACAGCAAGGCAGCCGAAAGTAGCAAGATCCCGCGCATGACGTAGCGGGATGGCACTATCCGATTACGCAAATGCATAGCCGTCCAAGTGATCGTTGGAACGCCGGTGGGCTGGCATGGGCACCATCATACTGCTAGAACTAAACTTTCGAGAACTGCATATTTTCCTATGGCACTGTAGTCAAAGAAGTGCCATTCTTAAAGGAGTGTGGCACTACGACAAGGCCTGATGATGTCCGGCATCACTCAACAGCACGACCCGTCGTCAGCACCCTCGGCCCGTGAGGCCGCGCACCACGCCCATGTCGCGCCCGGCGAGATCGCCACGGGGGTGGTCATCGGCAGGGCTTCCGAATACTTCGATTTCTTCGTCTACGGCATCGCCTCGGTGCTGGTCTTCCCGGCGGTATTCTTCCCCTTCGTCGGGCGCCTCGAAGGCCTGTTGCTTTCCTTCACCGTTTTCTCCTTCGCGTTTATCGCGCGCCCCTTCGGCACCACGCTGTTCATGGTGATACAGCGGCGCTGGGGCCGCGGTGTCAAGCTCACCGCCGCCCTGTTCGCGCTCGGCACGGCGACGGCCGGCATCGCCTTCCTGCCCGGCTACGACACCCTCGGGCGCGAGTCCATCATCCTGCTGGCGTTCTTCCGCATCCTCCAGGGCATCGGCTTCGGCGGCTCGTGGGATGGCCTGCCTTCGCTGCTGGCGCTCAACGCGCCGCCGCAGCGGCGCGGCTGGTATTCGATGATGGGCCAGCTCGGCGCGCCGATCGGCTTCCTGATCGCGGGATCGCTGTTCCTGTTCCTGCGCGCGAACCTGGAGATCGAGGAATTCCTCGAATGGGGCTGGCGCTATCCGTTCTACGTGGCCTTCGCCATCAACGTGGTGGCGCTGTTCGCGCGGCTGCGCCTGGTGGTGACGCAGGAGTACACGGAACTCCTCGACGAAGGCGAGCTGGAGCCGATCAGCCCCATCGAGATCGCGCGTGACCAGGGCTACAACCTCTTCCTCGGCGCCTTCGCCGCGCTGGCGAGCTATGCGTTGTTCCACCTGGTGACGGTGTTCCCGCTGTCGTGGGTGGCCTTGCATGGCACGCAGGATGTCAACGACGTGCTGGTCGTGCAGATCATCGGCGCGGGCATCGCCATGCTGGGCACCATTGCCTCGGGGGTGATCGCCGACCGCATCGGCCGGCGCACCACGCTCGGGCTGATGGCCACGCTGATCGCCATCTTCAGCCTGTTCGCGCCGTTCCTGATGGGCGGCGGCGCGGGGCGGCAGGATATCTTCATCCTGGTCGGCTTCGGGTTGCTGGGGCTGTCCTACGGGCAGGCCGCGGGCGCGGTCACCTCGAACTTCGAAAGGCGCTTCCGCTATACCGGCGCGGCGCTCACCTCGGACTTCGCGTGGCTGTTCGGTGCCGCCTTCGCGCCGCTGGTGGCGCTGGGGCTGTCGGTCGAATTCGGCCTGGTGGCCGTGAGCGTCTACCTGCTGTCCGGCGCCGCGTGCACGCTGCTGGCACTGCGCGTCAACCGCTCGCTCGCCTCGCGCGACTGACGGCCGGGGCCGCCCCCCAGCCACCATGCCTGCGCGCAGCTACTGCTGAACCCGGAATCCCAGCCCGGGCGACAATACGGTCGTCTCGCCATCGCGCRGCTCGACCGTCGACAGCGCGCCGTTCGACATCGATTCCCTGGCGAACTCGGCGATATTGCGCACGCGCGCGGCCGGCACGCCACAGGCGCTCAGCCGCGCTTCGACTTGCACCGCATCCGCATCGGCCAGCACCGCGCATAGCGCCGCCTTGAGCGCGGCCGGATCGCGCGAGCGTACGAACGCCGGCAGGCCGTCGCGTTGCAGCGGCGGGTCGAACAGCGCCGGATCGCAGGCCAGGTGCCCGAGTTCGAGCGCTTCGAGCAATGCCAGCAATTGCCCCGGCGTGTTCGCCCCGATCGCCAGCCAGCCGTCCCGCGTGCGGAAGAAATCCGCCGACGGGCTGCCCGAGTATCCCTGGTTGCCCACGCGCGGCGGCGTCGTGCCGCGCGTGAGCGCGTCGCAGCTCATCGGGTACATCAGCTGCATGCCCGCGCTGGCCATCGAGATATCGAGCAGCATGCCGCGGCCCGTGCGTTCGCTCTCGCGCACGCCCGCGAGGATGGCGAACGCCGCCAGCAGCCCCGTGGCGGAATCGATGACGGGAAAGCCGGTCTTGATGGGCGGATCGCCCTCGCTGCCCGCCATGCAGGCCATGCCGGTGGCCGCCTGCACCACGTGATCGTAGGCCGGCCTGCCACTCCACCCTGTCGCGCCGCGCCCGAATCCGGAGATGCTGCAATAGACCACGCGCGGATTGAGCGCGCGCACGGCCTCGAAGCCCAGGCCGAAACGCTCGAGCACGCCGGGCCGCAGGTTGTCGACGAACACATCGCAGCGGGCGGCGCGCGCCAGCGCCTCGCGCTTGCCCGCCTCGCTGGCGAGGTCGAGGCTGAGCGATGCCTTGCCCGCGTTGAGCGCGACGAAGGCCTCGCGACCGCGCTCGGTGCGGCGCATGACATCGCCGCCGTTGGTGTTCTCCACCTTGGTCACGTCGGCCCCGAGACGGGCCAGCAGGAAGGTGGCGAAGGGGCCCGCGATGACGTGCGAAAAGTCGAGTACGCCGATGCCGGCGAGCGGGGTGAAACCGGTGCCGGCGGTGCTGGAATTGGCGGAATTGCTGGAATTGCCGGAATTGCTGGTGGTGTCGGGCATGTCTGGTCTCACTGGAGGGTGATGCGGTTCTTGTCGATCACCTGCCGCATGCGTGCGGTTTCCTCGGCGACCAGGCGGGAGAACGATGCAGGCGTGGGGCTCGGCTCGACGCTCGCGCCGGTGTCCACGTAGAAGCGCCGCAGGCCGGGATCCGCGAGCGCGCGCAGCGTCGCCGCGTGCAGGCGCGCCACCAGCGGCGCGGGAAGGCCCGCTGGCGCCCAGATGCCGGTCCATGCATCGAGCGCGAGATCGCCACGGCCCAGCGCTTCATTCAGCGTGGGCACCTGCGGCAGGGCCGCGCTGCGCTGCGCCGAGGTCAGCGCGAGCGCGCGCACCTTGCCGTTGGCGATCTGCGGCACCGCGGTGGTCGCCACCGGAAAGCCGAACTGCGTATCGCCCTTGACCAGCGACGGCACGATCTCCACCGAGCCCTTGTAGGGGATGTGGAGCACGTCGATGCCGGTGGCCGCCGCGAACGCCGCGCCGCAGATATGCGCGGCCGAGYCGACGCCGCCCGAAGCGTAGTTCAGCGTGCCCGGCGCGCGCCGCGCGGCGGCGACGAGGTCCCCGACCGTGCGATAGGGCGAGGCCGCGCTGACGATCAGCACCGCCGGGCTCGAGCCCGTGCGCGTGACATGGGTGAACGCCGCCGGATCGAATTTCGCGCCCGGCTGCAGCAGCTTCTGCGCCACGTGGGTGGAGGCGCCCAGCAGCAGGGTATAGCCGTCGGGCTGCTGCTGCGCCACGAACTCCGCCGCCAGGATGCCGCCCGCGCCGACGCGGTTCTCCACCACGATGGGCCGTCCAAGCTCCCGGCCCAGCACCTCGGCCAGCTTGCGGGCCTGGATATCGGGGCCGCCGCCGGCGGCGTACGGCACCACCAGCCGCACCGGGCGGGATGGATAGCTGTCGGCGGCAAGCGCGCCGGCAGGCCTGCCGGCGGCCGCCGCGAGGGGCAGCGCCAGCAGGGACTTCAGCAGCAGGCGGCGCGGCCGGCGTGGGGGCTCTTGCATCTCGGGTCTCCTTCATGGTTTTGCCCGATTGTGGCCGTGCCGAGTCATTCTGGACAATTATCCAGATTTGAAGATCCCATCACGAATGGTTATGGCCACGATTCCCCGCAACACCGCTCCGTCCGCCGCCCAGCCCAACCGTATCGACCGCCTGCGCATCCGCCATCTGCGGCTGCTGGACCTGGTCGCGCGCTCCGGCTCGCTGACGGCCGCCGCCGGATCGCTGCATATCAGCCAGCCGGCCGTGACCAAGATGCTGCAGGAACTGGAACAGGCATTCGGCTGCACCCTGATCGAACGCACCACGCGTGGCGGCCGCCTGAGCGCCGCCGGCGAACGCGCGCTTGAACGCCTGCGCATCGCGCTGGGCGCGCTGGACGCCGCCGGCGAAGCGCTCGCCACGCGCCCGGAGCTGCCACTGGTCAGGATCGGCGTGCTGCCGCTGGTCGGTGTCAACGTGCTGCCGCGGCTGGTCGCCAAGCTCAGCCGGCAAGGCACACTGCCGCGCCTGCAGGTGCGCGAGCACACCGTCAGCGGCCTGCTCGCCATGCTCGCGCGCGGCGAACTCGACTGCGCGGTCGGGCGGCTCGGCACCGGCGACGCGGAACACGCGCAGGCGCAGGGCGCGCAAGGGCTGGACATCGCCCCGCTGTGGGACGAACACCTGGCCATCGCCTGCGCGCCCGACCATCCGCTCGCAAGGCGGCGCGAGGTCAGCCTGGCCGCGCTGCACGAAAGCCCGTGGATCCTGCCGCCGCGCGGCACCCATACACGCGAGATCTTCGAGCAGCCGTTCCTCGACGACGGACAACTGCCGCCGGTGCCGCATATCGAGTCGATGTCTTTCCACACCAGCCTGTCGATGGTCGCCGGTAGCGGCTTCCTGGCGGTGGTGCCGGACAGCGCGGCGCGGCACTACGGCGCCATGTCGATGGTGCGCAAGGTGCGCCTGCGCGCACCGTTCCCGTCCGGCCGGATGGTCTTCATCACGCCGCGCCATGCCGCGGCGGCATCATCCGCGTCCCCCGCCATCACGCCGGCCGTGGCACTGATCGCCAGGGCCCTGCGCGAAGACGCGGCGGCGTAGTACACGCGCGCATAGCCGCGGCAGGCCCGTGCGACTATCATATGCCTCGCAAACCACCCGCTCCCGGCCCGCAACGCGTATCCGCCCGCCAGGCCCGAAGCAGCCTCACCTAGCGACGCCATCCATGGACACAAACCCCGACACCCCCTCGCGCCCCCCCATGCGCGCCCTCACCCAGCTCGAGGGACGCGTGCTGGCCGTGCTGCTGGAAAAGCAGCACACCGTGCCCGACACCTACCCGCTCTCGCTCAACGCGCTTACCGCCGGCTGCAACCAGAAGACCGCGCGCGCGCCGGTGATGAACGCCAGCGAAGACGAAGTGCTTACCGCCATCGACGGCCTCAAGCGCCTGAGCCTGGTGATGGAAGGCAGCAGCAGCCGCGTGCCGCGCTTCGAGCAGAACATGAAGCGCGTGCTCAATATTCCCAGCCAGTCCGTCGCGCTGCTTGCCACGCTGCTGCTGCGCGGCCCGCAGACCGCAGCCGAGTTGCGCCTGAACAGCGCGCGCCTGCACGCCTTCGCCGATATCTCGTCGGTCGAGGTCTTCCTCGACGAACTCGCCAGCGCCGAGCCGCCGCGCGTAGTCAGGCTGGCTCGCGCGCCCGGCGGACGCGAGCACCGCTGGATGCATCTGCTGTGCGGCGAGGTCAGCGTGGACGATGCCGCCGGCGCGCAGGGCGCCACCGAGGAAGCCATCCCGCCCTCCGAGTTCGAGGCGATGAAGGCCGAGCAGAAGGAACTGGCCGGAAAGGTGGCTCGCCTGCAGGCCATGCTCGAGCAGATGGCGGGCGAACTTGGCATTACGCTCGACAAGAACGGCCTTTGACGCAGTCCCGATCGCGGAGCCCTTGCACATGACCGACCCCAAGGCAGCAGACCTTTCCCAGCCACGCTTCGAAACCGGCCGCCCTCTGCTGATCGCAGGCCAGGCAGGACGCTTCACGCTGGAGACCAACGGCGGCATCCCGGCACTCTGGCAGCGCTTCATTCCGCAGATCGGCAAGGTGCCGGGCCAGGTGGGCTACGTGACCTACGGCGTTTGCTGCAATCCGGACGGACACGGCGGCTTTGAATACATTGCCGGCGTGGAAGTGGGCAGCCTGGACGGCCTGCAGGAGGCGTACCGCTGCATCGAGCTCGCGGCGCAGCACTACGCGGTGTTCACGCATGCGGGGCCGCTTTCGACGCTGGTCCAGACCTGCCTGGCAATCTGGCAGAAGTGGCTGCCAGCGTCCGGACTGGAGACGGCATGCGCACCGGACTTCGAGCGCTACAGCGCGGATTTCGATCCGGCCGCGGGCACCGGCGTGGTGGAGGTCTGGGTGCCGCTCAAAGCGCGGCCGGCGGCGGCGGCCTGACCCGCGGATGCGCGGCGCGCGCCCTCGGGTCCTGCTGCCTCCTTGCCCCTGTAATGTAGAGACTAATGTAGAGACAACTGTCCTTTCGCCACGGATCTGGACGCGGTGGCCGTGACATTGCGCTGCGGAGTGCGGAAAACGCCCCCGCGGCAGGTATCGCATGCGGCGCGTGCGCAACACACGCGCAATCCGGCCTGCAGACGAAGTAGACTAGAAGTCCCTGAGTTTCGCGGACATTGCGCTGTCACGATACTGTCTTGCGGAACCGGACATAATCTGGCGACCAGAAACGTGGAGGATCCCGACAATGCGCGTGACGATTCGCACCATTACGATTCCGGGAGGCAAGGGCCGCGCGGCCCTGCACAAGGCTGTCGTGTACATGACCACGGAGCAGGAAGCGGCGCCGCTGATGACGAGCGAGTGGAGCCAGCGCGAGCCCGAAGCCTTCATGGCGGCCCAGACCTGGGCCCGGCGCAACACCTATATCGTGTCCAACCCCCGCACCGGCACGTTCTACGGCAGTCCCGCCGGCCGCTAGCCAGGCACCGGCCGAATCCCCCCGCCGCCGGCTGATGCGCCCCGCAGGGCGCGGTAAAGGCAGCCCGTGGCATGACGGCTGCTCGTCGTTCCGACGCAAGCGCCTTCCCTGCGCTTAGCCCTTCTCCCCCCGCCCCCGACTTGATACGCACCGAAGGCCATCTGCTTTCCCGCGTCCGTATCGGTGATCCGCCAGCCCGCGGATCGCGCCGGATCTTGCGGGCAAGGCAGGCTTGGCGTACGCTGCCAGCCCCGCATCCCGCCAGGAATTCCGTCATGCCCGCCCCCAAGTCCGCCAGTTCGCTCGTCTATTCCACCGAGCACGGCCGCATGTGCCCGGGCTGCGGCAATGCGCTGGCGGCCTGCACCTGCGGCAAGGCGCAAACGGTCGCGCAGGGCGACGGCATCGTGCGGGTATCGCGGGAAACCAAGGGCCGCAAGGGCAAGGGAGTGACGCTGGTGCGCGGCGTGGTGCTGGCGCCGCTGGCGCTGGCCCAGCTCGGCAAGGAGCTGAAGGCCGCTTGCGGATCGGGCGGCACCGTCAAGGACGGCGTGATCGAGATCCAGGGCGATCACTGCGACACCGTGATCGCGAAACTGCGCCAGCAAGGCATGACCGTCAAGCGCGCGGGCGGCTGAGCCCGCCGGTCCTGCCGCCGGCCTTAGCGGTTGCGCTGCTGGTAGCGGATGCTGCCGTCCGGCTGGCGCTGCGGCACCACCGGGTTGCGCGAATTGCACACCGGGCAGCGGAACAGCAGGCCCTGGCCTTCATCCTTGATCGTCACATCCGCCTCTTCCCAGCGCGTGCGGCACGATTGGTTCTGGCAAGTAAAAGACATCTTCATTCTCCGAGATAGGCGCGGATCGTAGCATGCTCGCAGCGGCTCGCCGCGCGCGGGTCTCCCATCGATCTCTCATGGGCCTGTCACGCAGGGCGCCGATATGACAGACTGGCGCCGGTACACGCACACCCAGGCACGAGGAACCAGACCATGCAATTCCCCGAAGGCAATGCAGGCAGCGTCGAGCGCATCGATCCCATCGTGGCCATGCCGGCCCTGCAGCTATCGCGCGAGCTACATGCGCGCAGGCTCTCCAGCCGCGAAGTCATGCACGCCTACCTGGAGCATATCGCGCGGGTGAACCCGGCGGTCAATGCCATCGTGGCGCTGCGCGAGCGCGAGGTGCTCCTGCAGGAAGCCGACGCCTGCGACCAGGCGCTCGCGCAAGGGCGCTCCGCCGGCTGGATGCACGGCATGCCGCAGGCCCCCAAGGACCTGGCGGCCACGCGCGGCATCCGCACCACCTTCGGCTCGCCCATCTTCCGCGACAACGTGCCCACGGCCGATGCCATCGTGGTCGAACGCGCGCGCGCCGCCGGCGCGGTGCTGATCGGCAAGACCAACACCCCCGAGTTCGGCCTGGGCTCGCACACCTTCAACCCGGTCTACGGGGCCACCCGCAACCCCTACGACACCAGCCGCAGCGCCGGTGGCAGCAGCGGCGGCGCCGCGGCCGCCCTCGCCATGCGCATGCTGCCGGTGGCCGACGGCAGCGACTTCGGCGGCTCGCTGCGCAACCCGGCCGGCTTCTGCAACGTGTACGGCATGCGCCCCTCGGCCGGGCGCGTGCCCTACGGCCCCGGCCCCGAGCTTTTCCTGCCGCAGCTTGGCACCGAAGGCCCGATGGCACGCACCGTGGCCGATCTCGCGCTGCTGCTCGCCACCCAGTCCGGCGCGGACGCGCGCACGCCGCAGGCGCTGCCGCAAGACCCCGAACTGGCCGCGCTGACGCCGGACAACGTCGCCGGCGCCCTGTCGGCGGACCTCAAAGGCAAGCGCGTGGCCTGGCTCGGCGACTGGGACGGCTACCTGCCGATGGAGGCCGGCATCCTGGCGCTGTGCGAAGACGCGCTCAAGGCCTTCCCCGCGTTCGGCGTGGCGGTGGAGGCCATCGCCGCGCCGTTCCCGCCCGCGCAGCTGTGGCAGGTCTGGCTGGCGCACCGTCACTTCCTGGTGGGCCACGGCCTGCTTCCCCACTACCAGGACCCGGCCCGGCGCGCCTTGCTCAAGCCCGAGGCAATCTGGGAAATCGAAGGCGCGCTCAAGCTCGGCGCCGCCGATATCCATGCCGCCAGCGTGGCGCGCAGCGCCTGGTACCAGGCGCTGCTCGGCGTGTTCGGGACGTTCGACTACATCGCGGTGCCAACGGCACAAGTGTTTCCCTTCGACGTAAACGCGACCTGGCCGAAGCAGATAGCGGGACGCGCGATGGATACGTATCACCGCTGGATGGAGGTGGTCTGTCCCTGGACGCTGTCGGGATGCCCGGTGGTCAGCTTGCCGGTGGGATTCGGCGCCGAGGGATTGCCGATGGGCATGCAGCTGATCGGCAGGCCGCGCGGCGATCTCTCCGTGCTGCGCGCCGCGCGCGCCTACGAGCAGGAGCGGGACTGGGTCGGCGGGCACTTGCCGCGCGCCTTGCTGGGGTAAGGGACACTGTCGAGACGATCGAAGTCATCGAAGCGAAGCTACCGAAGCGAAGTTATCGAAATGATCGACACCATCGGACGGCCGGCGGCTTCCCGCCCTTGCATTTGTTGACATTGCCCTCGTGCATCGCGCCTAGAATCCTGCGCTAATCACGAAGGGCATCCCTATGCGAACCGACCGAACCAGACTGCTGGGCTATCTCGCGCTGTGCATGGTGGCGTTCGCGCTGCTCACCGTGCTGTGCGTCACGCTGCAGGACGAAAACGAACGGCGCGCCGCGCGCAAGGTCCGGCAGATGGATGGCCGCGTTGCCGCACAGGCCGCGCAGGCCTCGCAGGGGCAGGAGCCGCGCACCGGCATGGCCACGGCGGCGCGCTGAGCCTGTCCCCCGAAGCCCGGCGGCTCAGGCGGGCAGCACGATCGTAAACGTCGCGCCCGCCCCGGCCGCGCTGGCCAGGCGCACCTCGCCGCCGTGCCGCTCCACCACCGTCTTCACGAACACCAGCCCCAGCCCGCTGCCAGCGGGCGCATCGCGCTCGTTGTCGCGCAGCCGCGCGAAGGGCTGGAACAGGCGGCCCTGGTCTTCCACGGCAATACCCCGGCCCTGGTCGGCCACGTCGATCGCCAGGCCCTGCGGCACGCGGTACAGCCTGACCGTGACCGTGCTGCGCGGCGGGCTGAACTTGATGGCGTTGCTCACCAGGTTGGCGATCGCGCGCACCAGCAGCACGGGCTCGGCCGTCACGATGGCCTGCTCTTCCTCCAACGCCAGGCGCAGCTCGATGCGCGCGGTGCTGGCCAGCGCCCACAACTCGTCGGTGGCGTCCAGCACCACGCCGGCGAGGTCGACCTCGATGAAGTTCAGGTGCGGCGCCTCGGCCCGGGCCAGGCGGATGAAGTCGTCGGCCAGCTCCAGCGTGCGGCTGGCGTAGTCACCGATGCGGGCCAGCAGCGCCGCTTGCGGCAGCGCGCGGCCGGCTTCGTGCTGCAGCTCGATCAGGGCGAGGATGGAGGCTTGCGGCGAGCGCATGTCGTGCGAGATGAAGCGCAGCGATTCCTCGCGGCGGCGCTCGGCCATGCGTACCTGGGTGATGTCGATTACGCTGATGATGAGGCCGGCCACGCCACCGGTGTCGCTGCGCAGCGGCGCGCCGCGCAGCAGCATGGGATGCTGGTCGCGCGCTTCCAGCTCCACGCCGGGCGGGGCCTGGACCGGCTGGGCCGGCGCGCTGTCGCCGCCGGGCCAGGCGCTGCGCAACTGTTCCCAGTAGTCGTGGCCGGCCTTGGGCTGCGCGAACACCTCGTCGATCATCTCGCCGATGCGCGGGCGCGGCGCCGCCGCATCGGCCAGCGTCGCAAGCGTGCGCGGCGCCAGCAGCAAGCCACGCCGGTTGGCCAGCAGCACGCGTCCGGCCGGATCGCAGATCACGGTGGCCTCGGGCAGGCCTTCCAGCCCGTCGGAGAGGAACTGCCGCAGGTCGCGCAGGCGCGTGGTCATGCGATAGACCGCCCGCATGCGCGTATCGAGGTTGCGGCCCCGCGCCCCGGCGGCCTCGCCCTCGTCCGTCTCCATCGCCAGCAGGCCGGGTTCCCGCTCCAGCTGCGCCAGTTCATCGGTGAGGAATTGCAGCGCCGCTTCCTGCCGGCGCCAGCTCCACAGCGGGTACAGCAGGGCGCAGCCCGCCATGGCGCTGACCGGCGCGAACCACAGGTGGCCGAGCACCACCAGCAGCAGGCTCGCACCCAGCGTGCCACCGAGCAGCCCCGCGGTCACCAGCAGCGCATTGCGCGGGGTAAGCATCAGCGCGGCCAGCGCCGCCAGCAGCACCGGCAGCAGCGTGCCGAGCCAGAACCATGGCGCCGGCAGGGCCACGATGGCGCTGTCGCGCTGGAGCGTCTGCATGGCATTGGCGATGATCTCCACGCCGCTCATGCCGTGGCCGTCGCGCGAGGCAGGAGTGGGGTACACATCGCCGAGTCCGCTGGCGGTGGCACCGACCAGCACGGCCTTGCCGTGGAAGAAGCCGGGCGGCAGCTTGCCGTCGAGCACGTCGAGCACCGGCACCTGGCGGAACGTGCCGGGCGGGCCGGCGAAAGGAATGCGCAAGCGATAGCGATGCAGCCAGCCATCGGCGTCCGGCGCATCCTGCTGCTGATCATGCCGGTAGCCGGACACGGGCCGCGGCGGACGGCCGAAGCCGACCATCGCGGCGGAAAAGTGATCGAGCAACTGGCCCGGCAGCCCTTCCTGAAGGAATACCTGGCGCGCGACGCCGTCCAGGTCCACCGCGATATTGATATGGCCCACCGCGCTGCCCAGGCCGGTCAGCGGATAGCGCACCTGCAGGCCGCCCTGCCCGGGCTCCGCCAGCGCGGGCAGCACCACGTTGCCGGCGCGCGCCATGCTCAGCGCCAGCGCGCGGTCGTCCCCGGGGTGCAGCAGGTCGGGCTCGGAGAGGATCACGTCGACACCGATCACGCGCGGCACGCCGGCGGCGATATGGTCGATCAGGCTGGCCAGCACGTGGCGCCGCCACGGCCAGCGGCCGATGGCGGAGATCCCGGGATCGTCGATGGCGACGATGACGATGTCGTCGCCGGGCGCGTGGTGCTGGGCCGCGACGGCAAGGTCGTAGACCGCCTTGTCGGCGCGCTCGCTCCAGCCGCGCACGGCGCAGGCCACCACCAGCGCCAGCACCGCCGCGCCCAGCAAGGCCCACTCGACCAGCGTGCGGCGCTGGTAGCCGGCCAGCAGACGCGCCTGCAGGCGGCCCAGCGTGCGGGCGCGCGCCGCCGGTTGCGCCAGTTCAGTCGGCACGGTTGAGCAGGCCTGCGCCGGTGCTCACCGGCTGGCCTTGTGCGTCGCGCACGTACTGCATCACTTCGATGCGCTGGGGCGGGGAAAAATGCGGCCCGGCGGCAGTGGCGGAAGTGGTGGCTGTGGCGGCGCCAGGGCTCTCGCGTCCCACGCGCACGAAGTAGCTGCCGCTGCCCGGGCGCGGCAGGCGCGCCTCGTTGGTCTCGCTGCGCACGTCCGCCACGATGCGGGTGAAAGCCGCGTCGGACGCCATCTGCAGCCGGTAGGCCTGGGCCGCGCCGCCTGCGCCACCGGCGGCCGCGGCCGGCCATGCGATGCGCAGGGTGTCGCCGCCATCGTCTTCCAGGCGCGGCTGCGGCGGCGACGGCTCCTGCGCGAACGCCACCGGCTCGCCCCAGGGCCCCGGCTGGCCGGCCGCATCGACGGACCGCACGCGCCACCACCAGCGCCCCGGCGCCAGCGGCCGGCTGGCCGCGGGCGCGGCCGCGCGCGCCTGCACGGCGCCCTGGCTGAAGTCCGCGTCGGCGGCCACCTCGAATTCGTACTGCGCGGCGCCGGCGACCTCGGCCCAGCTGAAGCGGGTTTCTTCGCCGTAGGCCGTGCCGTCGCGCTCGGGCGCGAGCGTGAACGGCGCCGGCGGACTGAGCCGCACCACCAGCGGCGCCACCGTGGCGGCACCGCCGAGCTGGCGCGCGTCCAGCGCGCTGACGCCCAGGTAGAGCGTGCCTTCGGGCAGGTCCTGCAGCCCGGCCTCGGCGCGACGCACCAGCTGCGAGGACAGCAGTTCCGTTTGCTCGGCATCGCGCGAGACCACCACCCGATAGGCRGCTGCCTTGTCCACCGGCGTCCAGCCAACCGTGACGCGGCTCGCCAGCAACGGCGACGGCAATGGCGACAGCGCCGGCGCGGGCAACAGCGCGGCCGGCCGCGCCAGCACGCCGGCGGCCGATACGCTGACGCCGTAGCCGGCCACCACGGCGGCCTGCTGGCCGCGCCGCGAGCGGGCCTGCACGCGGCCCTCCAGCACCGCGCCCTGGCTGGCGCCGTCCGCCGTGCCGACGCGAAAGCGCGTGCCACGCACGCCGGTCACCAGCGACGGCGTGCGGATCTCGTAGCGTCCCACGCCGGTGCCGCGCGGCGCCACGCGGGAATCCACCTCGCCCCGCCCGACGCCGATCACGGTGTCGGTCAGCCCGCTGCGTGCGAACACGCGCAGGCGCCGGACCTCCACCGCGGAGCCCGGCGGCACGCTGATACGCGAGCCATCGGCCAGTTCGATGGTGAGCGCGGCGCCGGCATCGGTTTCCAGGCGCGCGCCCTCGGCCAGCGTCATGCCGGCCTGCAGCGCGCGGCCATCGGCGCGCGCCGCGCCGGTGACGAACACCACGCGCGCGCTGCCGGCGGCAACCGGAATGCGCGCCAGCGGAATGCGCAGGCGCATGCCGGGCGGCAAGCGGTACGGGTCCGCCACCCGGTTCAGCGCCTGCAGCTCATGCCAGCCGCCGGGACTGTCCATGAACTGCCCGGCCACGCCGATCAGGGTGTCGCCCGGGCGCACCAGGTAGATGAAATCCGCGCCGTCCGCGCCCGCGGCCTGCGCCGCCACGCCGCCCGGCCAGCCCGCGGCGACAATCGCAAGCAAGCCGGCCAGCCCGGCCGCGCCCGTCGCCCCGAGCGCCTTGCCCACGCGCGGCATGCGATGGCCTTCCATGCCGCGCCCGATACTGCGCCGCGCACCGCCCGGCATGCCGCCGGCTACCATGTCTGACCACTTCATAGACTCAGTCTTCCTGCTTGTCGCCATCTGCCGTGGCCTCGAAGCGATAGCCATGCGAATACACCGAGGTCAGGCGCACGCCGTTCTCCGGCCGCAGCGCCAGCTTGATGCGCAGGCGCGAGATATGCGTGTCGAGCGTGCGCGAGCCCGCGCCGATGGCGCGGCCCCACACGGCCTGCTCCGCCACCTCGCGCGATACCAGGCGCCCCAGGTTGCGGAACAGGAACAGGGCCAGGTCGAACTCGCGCGGCGAGACCTCGGCCTTGGCGCCGCCCACTTCCACCGTGCGCGCCTGCGTGTCGACCCGGTAGCTGCCCACGTGGAGCACCGCGTTGTCCTGCTCTGCCTGCGGATAGGTGCGGCGCAGCAGCGCGGATACGCGCGCCACCAGTTCGGCGCGGCGGATCGGCTTGATCATGTAGTCGTCGGCACCCGCGCCCAGTCCCGCGACGATGTCCTCCTCCAGCGAGCGGCTGGTGAGAAACAGGATGGGCGGATTGCGCCCGGAGTTCTGCCGCACCCAGGTGACCACCTCGAAGCCGCTGGTATCGGGCAGTTGCCAGTCCACCACCAGCAGGTCGAACGACTTCTCGCGCAGCGCCCGCAGGAAACTGCCGCCACTGGCGAAGCATTCGCACTGATGGCCGGCCGAGTTCAGGATCTGCTGGATCAGCTCGGCCTGGCTCTTGTCGTCTTCCACCGAAGCTATTTTCATACCTACCTCTATACGCGCCGCGTGCGCCCGGCGCCGCAGCGGCAAACATACGAACCGGCGTCCCCCTGCGCGCCCGGGCCAAGACCGGCCAGGCACGTGCTTGAAGGGTACAGCTTCGGGGGAAGCCGCGCCAGCCAAGGCGCGGCGGGCTGCCGGGGCCCTCTGGTCATTGCAGCATGTAGGTCTCGTACTCGAGCCGGTCCAGCTTGCGGTCGAGCAGGTAGATCGCCAGCGCCACCACCACCAGCAGCGAGACCGCGAAGCCGTAGCCGTACCACGCCGGCCCGAACTGCAACGTCAGCGAAGTCAGTGCGAGATTGAGCACCACGAACAGTCCCGACAGCAGCAGTACCTCGCGGCGGCGGTCGAGGTAGAAGTAGATGTTCAGCACGCCGAGCAGCACCACCTGCAGGCTGGCGCCGATCACGTCCACGTACAGCAGCGGCAGGTACAGCTCGGAGATGCCCAGCAGCGCCAGCACGTAGCGGCCCACCACGAACAGCAGCAGCGCGGCGATGGCCTGCACCTTCACGATCTCGTACAAGCCCAGGCGGATCGTCTGCACCATGGTGTTGCGCATGTCCTCGATATGCTCGAGCGAACTGCCGCCGCGCACGGCGTTGTAGAACGCGTCGTAGTATTCGACGAAGTCGGTCTCGATGCGCACCAGGAACACCGCCATGCCGGGGATGATCGCCAGGTAGGCCAGGAACACCGGGATGTCGTAGATGATCGATGCGTGCAGCGGCCCGATCACCTGCTGTCCGGTGGATGGCGCGTACCAGAACATGAACTTGTCGAGCCAGATGCCGAGGTTGTAGAGCAGGCCGATGGCCATCAGGCTCGGATAGGCGTTGCGGCGCTGGAACACCTCGAACGACATGAAGCGCTGGCTGGTGTAGTTGCGATAGATCAGCACCACCATCGCCGTGAGCAGGCTCAGCTGGCCGGCGACGAAACCGGACAGCAGGCCTTCGAGCCCGTAGTTGCGCAGCGCCAGCGCAGCCGCCACGGTCAGCGTGTAGCCGAGCAGGAAGGTCCATACGATGGCCTTGTACTGCTTCATGCCCGACAGGAAGATCACCGCGATCCAGATATTGCTCATGACCACGAAGCCCGCGATCATCAGCAGCCGGTACAGCACCGATTGCTGCCGGAACGCAAACAGCGCGCACGCCAGGCCGATCGCGCCGGCCAGCACCGTCACCAGCAAGGCCACCGCGTGGAAATTCGACAGCACGAGGTGGGACCGCTTCTCGAACAGCCGGTCCGACGTGAAGCGCGTGAAGGCCAGCTGCATCGGCCCGGTGAGTATCAGGCTGACCGCGATCAGGTAGGTCACCGACACCTGGAATTGCGTCACCAGGCTGCCCGGCACCACGAAGGGCAGGCTCAGCACGCCGATCAGCAGGATGCCGACGATCGACAGCACCCACGGGCCGGAACTGATGATGCCGGCGTAGGCATAGGCGCCGAGCATGCCCGACAGGCTGTCCCGCCGCAGCATCTTGCGCAGTTCGAAACCAATCCCCGCCATCTCAGCGACCTCCCTTCATGGGGCAGCCCGCGGCCTGGGCCGCCGTCATGGGCGAGCCGGCCGTTGCGCCCGGGACGCCCGCGGGCGCCCCGGGCGGCTGCGCCATCAGGCGCGTGTACAGCTCGCGGTAGCTGCCAACCATCATCTCCTGCGTGTAGTAGCGCTCCACGCGCTGGATACCGGCCTGCTGGGCGGCGTGCCAGGCCTCGGGCGAGCCCAGCAGGTCGATGGCCTTCTGCGCCAGCGCGGCCGGATCGGCAATGCGCACCACCGCGCCCGCGGCGCCCAGCCCGGCGTCCTCGCCGGGCTGGCCGAAGATCAGTTGCCGGCACGAGCCCACATCGGTGGTCACGCACGGCACGCCGGCGGCGAAGCCTTCGAGCACCACCAGCGGCAGCGCCTCGGAGATCGAGCTCAGCACCAGCACGCCCACCTTGGGCAGCAGGTCGTCGATGCGCTGGAAGCCGAGGAACCTGACGCGATCGCCCAGCCCCAGGCTCTCGGCCAGGCTGCGGCACTCGCGCGCGTACTCCGGATCCTCGTCCTCCGGGCCGGCAATCCAGCCTTCGGCATCCGGGTACTGGCGAACCACCGTGAGCATGGCGCGGATAAAGGTCTTGATGTCCTTGATCGGCACCACCCGCCCGATCAGGCACAGCACCGGCGGCACGCCGGGCGCGCGCTGCGCGCGCAGCGCCGCCAGCCGCGGCAGGTTGATGCCATTGGGAATATTGCGCGTGCGCGCGGCGCTGGCCCCGTCGGTGACCTGGCGCTGGCGGTTGCCTTCGTAGAGCGCCACGATGGTGTCGCCGGCGTCGTAGCACACGCGGCCAAGCGTTTCGAAAAAGCGCACCCACAGCTCGCGGAAATAGCTGATCTGCGAGATGTCGCGCTCGAACACATTGCGGTTGTCGCGGATCCACTGGCTCTGGAACAGGTCGATCTTGCGTTCCTTGGTGTAGATACCGTGCTCGGACACCAGCAGCGGGCGGCCCGTGCGGTAATGCAGCATGGCGCCGAGGAAGCCGGCATAGCCGGTCGACACGGTATGGTAGACCTTGGCCGGCAGCAGGTTCGTGGCGACGCGGGCAAGCTGCCACAGCGGCTTGTGCATGATGCGCACGGTCCAGAAGTAGTCCGTGAAGGACGGGTCCGTGCAGTACCGCCGGTACTGTTCCGTGATGGTCTGCCAGGCGTTGCGGCTGTACAGGAAGGCGTCCTCCGACAGCCTGCCGCCGTCGCTGAGTTCAGGCATCAGCGCGCGGATCAGTTCTCCGGCCGCGGCCTCCTGCCCCGGCTTGCGCAACACCTCGTGCAGGCGCGCCGAGGCGGCAAAGGCGGTGGCGTCGCCAGCGCTGCCGTGCACCAGCGGCGGCGGCGCGAAGTCGTACAGGAAGTGGGTTTCCAGGTGCACCACGTTCTCGGGCAGCGCGTAGACCATGTTGCCGTAGTCTTCGCGGCGGCTGCCGATGAAGACGATGGCGAAGCGGATTTCCGGGAAGGCCCGGATCATCTGGTTGACCCAGCTCGACACCCCGCCGCTGACATACGGGAAAGTGCCTTCGAGCAGCAGGCAGACGTCGGCCGAGTCGGCGCGGGGCAAAGGGGTATCGCTCATGATTGCCAGTAACGCAGCATGGGCCGCACCAGGGGCAGCGGCGATGGGCTGTCGAACGACAGCAGGAGGGCGCGCACCGCGGCATAGTCGCGTTCGAGGTAGGCGGCTTCGGCCAGCAGCGGCAGCGTGCGCTCGCGCGAGAAGCCCAGCCGCTCGGCGCGCTGCAGCCACTCGCGCGCCTGCGCGGGTTCGTTGCGGGTCAGCGCCAGGCGCCCGCGCATGTACCACAGGCCCGCCTGGCTGCCGTCCACCTCCAGCGCGGCGCGGGCGTGGCGCTCGACCTGGTCGGCGGTGTAGCGATAGACGTCGCCCTGCACCAGGTTCTGGTAGATCAGTTCCCAGTACAGGTCGGCCACGCGCTTGTGTATCTCGGCGCGCCCGGCGTCGTCGCCGGCGTCTTCGAGACGCGGCAGCTCGGCCAGGATCCGCTGCGTGAGGTGCTTCTCGGCGCCGTCGAGCATGCCATAGGCCAGCAGGCGCACGTCGTCGGCGCTGTCGGCCAGCAGGTCGCGCAGCACCGGGCTGGAGGTGCGCGCCGGCATCGACTGCATGGCCACCAGCGCGGTCATGCGCTCGGGCAGCGGTGCGCGCGTGTTGCCCAGCTGGGCGCGCAGGCGGGCGCCGCCGCCGTGCGTGACGCGCGAGATCAGGTGGGTGACGAACACCGGCAGCCCGACCAGGCCGATGCCGCCCGCTTCGTTGCGCCCGGGGAACAGCCGCGCGATCAACAGGCTGCCCACGCAGACGACGGAACCCGCCAGCGGCACCAGCAGGCAGAACGCGAACAGGTAGCCGTAGCTCCATGCGAACGGCACGCGAAAGCGGCGCGGCAGCAGGCGCCACAACACCATGGCGATCATCGCGGCGGACAGGGCTTGCATGCCCAGGAAGGTCAGCAGCAGCGCGGTGCTGTTGCCGGCGCGCGCCAGCAACGCCAGGGCGGCGATTTGCGCGGCGACGCCGCCGATGCCGAGCTTACCCACGGCCAGCCTCGCCCAGTGCCACCGGCACCGGCACCGGCGCCGGCTGTACATCCACCTGGCAGCGGTGCAGCAACCGCACCAGTGGCTCGACCGGCGCGCTGGCGGGCACGGCCAGCGTGTGCACGCCGATGCGCGCGGCCTCGAAATCGGTGCCGAACTGGGCGCGCAGCATGTCCTCGATGCGCACCAGGTAGGCCGAGGCGGCCTCGCTGCCGGACAGCGGCATCAGCGTGAGCAGCGCGCGCTGGTGCGCGCTGCTCAGCGGCCATGCCACGTCGAGCGCGCGGCGGCTGCGGATCACCTGTTCGAACAAGGCATCGCGCGATTCGTCCAGGTCGAACACCAGCGCCACGATCGTGCTTTCGATGCCGCTGTCGCGGCGCAGGCGCGACAAGCGCGCGTAGTCCAGCGCGAAGTCGTACGGGCAGCCGGGAATCGCCGCCGCGATGGCGCGCGTGGAGACCGCATGCTCGACGCCATCGGCGTAGTAGCCCATCAGCACCATGAGCAATTGCAGGTTCTCGTAGCTGAGCGACAGGAACGGCATGCGCTCGACTACCAGCAGGCCGACCAGCTTGTCGGCGCCGGACAGTACCGGCGCCACCGCCACGTAGCGGGTCTGCGGGTGATCGGCCGGCTGGCGCGCCACGCCGCCGCTCTGGAGGTGCGCGAGCTGCCGCGTCTCCAGGCAATGGCGCACCAGCACGTCGTCGCGATCGAACTCGAAGTCCGGGCCGATCCGCGCCGATGCCTCGGCGTCAACCGTATCGCCACGCACCGCGTAGAGCGCGGCCGCCTCGAGCTGGCAGGCCTGCGCCACCACCTGCAGCATCGGGCGCGCGCCCACCAGGAGGCCGCCACCGCCGCCACTGTCCTCGAGCGATACCGCGCGCATCTGCGACAGCGTGTCGCGCAGCGTGGTCGGCTTGGCCAGCAGGTCGTTCTCCAGGCGCGCATGGGACACGCGCAGCAGGTAGTGGTTCTTGGTGAGCGCGGCCAGGCGCTCCTCCAGGTAGCGGTTGAGGGCGCGTGCGCGTGCCAGCCGCGTGCCCCAGACATCGCCGAACTGCCCGGCCACCAGCACCGTCAGCAGGCCGCCGAGGAAGAACAGGCGCGGGAACTCGCCCGGCTGCGCCCCCATCTGGTGGAAGAAGAACCAGCCACCCAGCATCATCAGCACGCTGCCCACGCCGATGAGCGTGCCATAGCGCAGCGCCAGGATCAACGGCAGCAGCCAGGCCCAGGGAAAGCCGAGCCCCAGCAGCAGGGGGTTGCCCGGCAGCACCAGGTAGCCCGCGCCCAGCGCCAGGACCATCGTCACCACCAGCTCGACCAGCGCGACCGGTCCGCTCGTGGCAGGCGCGATCAGCCGCAGATAACGGCCGCCCGCGCCAATGCCCTGTCCTTCCCGTATCTTGTCGGCTGTATTGGCCACGATCGCGCTCTCCCGCGTCTCAACCCTGGCGCAGCGGCGCCAGCAAGCGGCGCAGCAGCTTCTGCGCGGTGCCGGACAGCGATTCGCGGCTCCAGCCGCTGTCGCTGCCGGTGGCGGACCACACCACTTCGCCCGTGCTCACGTCGAGCAGTTGCAGCGAGATGCCCACCGCCGGCTCGCCGTCCACGCCGACCTTGTAGCGCCATTCCTGCACGGCGCCGGTCAGGGCGTAGCGCACCTTCTGCGTACGCGCCCATTCCAGTGCCTTGCCCACCGCTTCGCGCTCGGCCGGCTCGAACAGCGTTTCCGGGTTCAGGCTGGCCGGGTAGCGGCGCACGCTGGCGATGCCGCCGGTCTTGAGCAGGCTCTCGGCGATGGCCTCGGCGCGCAGGCCGGCCTGCGGCGTCTCGGTGTAGTTGACGATAGGCAGGACCGCCAGTGCTTCGCCGGCGCTCAGCGCAGGTGCGCGGCCCACATCGGTCACCGCGCAGCCGGCCAGGCACAGGGCCGCGCCCATTGCGCCGCACCAGCCCAGCAGGCGTGCCACGCGATGCTGCTTCTTGCTAGTTGTTTCCATGACGCTTTTCCCCTAAACGATTGAATCCCGATTGCATGCGGTGAACCGGCGCGGCGTGGTGCCCGCCCGGACTAGAACAGCCATCTGTAGCGCACGCCGACTTCGGTCAGCGGCGTGCCGCCATTGCGCGCGGCGGTTTCGTGCTGCACATACATGGACAGGTGATCGTTGCCGAAGACCGTGCCCGCGATGCCCAGCTGCGCGCGGAAGTTCTGCCCCGCGCGGGTGTCGTGCAGCAGCCCGAGCTCGGCGAACGGCCGCCATTTGTGCGTGTAGTCGTCGAGCAGCTCGGTGCCGAAGCCGACCGTGACGCCGGCCTGCGTGAAGCCTCCGGGCATGTAGAACGCCGGCGTGGCGGCGTCGCCGGCGGGCACCAGCGTGGCCAGCTTGCCGCTCAGCGTGCCGCCGCGCGTGTTGTAGCTGGCATGGGTGCCGACCATCCGCACGGTGTAGTCCGGGTAGGCGGTGCGGATGCGGTAGCCCAGCTCGACGTCGTACACCACGCCGTTGCCCAGCGACGAGCCATCCTGCCCGCGGAAGCGGTTGTACTCGACGCGCGCGCCGGCGAACTCGCGCAGGCCGAAGTTATAGCTTGCGCCCAGCCCCAGCACGTCCTTGGCGCCGCCGACGCGCAGCGCGGCCGATTCGTCCGCGTTCTGGTTCAGGCCGGCCACGGTGGTAAAGCTCACGCGGTTTTCCTCGCGCCACGCGCCGGTGAAGCGCGCGGTGGTCATGCTGTCGAGGCCGTCGCGCCGTCCCACGGCGAGCCGCCAGCGCTTGTGCAGATCGCGGTAGCCCAGCGAGAGCTCGCCACGCTGGTCGGAGCCGGGCACGCCGGTGAGCTGGGCCTGGTCGACGCTGCGCTGGCTGCGCCAGACGCCGCGCAGGTTGAGGTCATAGCCATCCCACAGGCGCACGCCGCCGGCCAGGCTGTAGTCGAAGTAGGCGAGCGGGCTCTGGCGCTGGTAGGTCACGCGCGGCTCGATGGCCTGCGCATTGAACAGCAGCGTGTCCTGCAGGGTTTCCTGCAGCTTGTCGTCGGCGCGGGCGATGTCCTGCGCATCGAAGGCCTGGGTCTGCGCGGCGCCGAGGCGGCCGAGCTGCACGTTGGCCTCGATCTGGTTGTCCACCGGCACCCGGCCGGCCTGGCGCTCCAGCACGCGGTCGAGCGCGTCCAGGTCGCCGCCGGCCAGCGCCAGCGTGACTTCGGCATAGGCCGGGCGCAGCAGCTGGCGTGCGTACTGGCGGGCCAGCCAGGCACGCGCGAGCGCGTTGGACTCGTTCGACAGCGCCCACGCCAGCGCCACTTCCCTGGCCGCGGCGGAGACCACCGCCTGCTGGCGCGCCTCGCGCTGCGCCATGTCCTGCGGCAACCTGAGTTCCAGCGGCGGCAGGCCCGGGATCTCGCCCAGGCGCGACTTCGGCGCGGCCGGGCCGGTCCAGTCGGCGGCGCGGGCGCCGGCCATCACGCTGCGGTCGGCGCCCAGCATCTCCATCACCAGCCGCCGCGAGACGTCGCCCGAGGCGAAGATCTGGCCCAGCGCCACGGTCTGGCGCCGCAGCTCGGCCGGGGCCGGGCCGCCTTGCGCGTCCGCTTCCTCGGAGGCGGGGCCGAGCGCGCGCGGGTCGGAGGCGCGGCGGCCCTGCGGGCTCTTGTCGCTGTGCAGGTCGATCCAGGCCTGCCGGCGCAGGCGCCAGCCGGTGTCGGTCTGGCCGATGGCGTCGCAGGCATCGGCGGCGAGTCCCAGCCAGAGCGGGTCGGCGCTCTTGCCGCTGGCCATCTTGCGCAGGTAGTGCAGCGCGCCGCGGCCGTCATGGAAGCGCATGCTGCCGGCGGCGAAGGCGCCCCACAGGTCCGGGTTGTCTTCGGCCTCGCCCCTGAGGCGCAGCATCATGGCGCGCACCTCGGTATCCGGGCCCAGGTCCACCAGCGACCACATCAGCGCGGCCAGCGTCTCGCTGCCGGCGTCGGGCAGGCTGGCGGCGCGGCGCAGGTCGGCCAGGGCCTGGTCGCGTTCGCCGCGCGCGCGCAGGTATTCGGCGCGCATGGCGAGGAAGCGGCTGGCCTGCTCGGCCTGCCTGAGCTGCGCGGGCGTCATGGCCTGCAGCAGGCTGGCGATGCGGTCGTAGGCGCGCGCGCGGGTGTAGTAATTGATGGCAAGCTCGAGCGACTCGAGCTTGCCGCCCTTGCGCCAGCCGGCTTCGGCGATGCGCCCGGCATCGATGGGCGAGCTGTCGTAGAAATCGATCAGGTTGGAGAAATCCGATTCCTCGCTGTCGCGCACGTCCTCCAGGCAGTGGTTGCGCCCGGCGCCGGGCGGCATCTTCAGGCAGTGGTCGTCATGTGTCCCGGCCATGGCCAGCGTCAGTTGCCGGTAGCCCTGCTCGAGCAGGTCCTCGCGCTGGTTCAGGCGCGCCAGTTCCGTGAGCGTGCGCCAGAAGTCGATGTCGGTGGGGCCGGCGGCGGGCATGGACGGCACCATCGCCTCCAGCGCCTGGCGCAGCGCGCCGCGCACGTAGAGCAGGTTGGCCCGCTTGAGCGCGTATCCCGGGCGCGGGCCGAAGCGTTCCTGCAGGGACGTGTACAGCGCGAAGGCGCGGGCGTCCTTGCCGGCGCGCTCGGCCAGCTCCGCCTGCCGCTCCGTCACCTGGCGCGCGTTGGGGCCGCGGCTGAGGCTCTCCAGGAAGGCCATGCCTTCCTCCGGCTCGCCCAGCCGCTCGTAGGTAGCGACCACCTCGTCCACGGTGGCGAGGTCGCCGGTGCCGGCTCGATGGCGCAGCGCGGCCAGATAGGCGCGGTCGTCGTTCAGGGCCGGGGCCAAGCGCAGCACCGCCTTCCAGGCGGTCTCGTCGTTGCTGGCCTGCGCATACTCGAGCCAGCTCTTGAGCGCGACCGTGGGCTGGCGGTTCCACTCGGCCACCTGGGCCAGGCGCTCGCGCCAGCGCGCCGAGCCGGGCAGGTGCTTGACCGCGGTCTCGGCCACGCGCTGCGCGTCGTTCAGCTTGCCGGCCGCCAGGAAGACCTGGAAGGCGAGTTCGTAGTCGTCCGCGTTGAAGGCGCGGTCGGCCGTGTCCGGGTCTGCGGCGGCGGGCGCCGCGACGGCGGCCGGGGCGGCCGGCCTGCCCTGTACATCGGCCACGCGCCGCAGGCGTGGCATGCCGGCTTCGCCCATGGCGCGGCGCAACGCCAGCCCGCGCGGTCCGTCGAGGAATACCACGCCTTGCGCGGCCCACGGCTGGCTGCCGGCGATGCCCCGAATCCCCGCCCGCTGCGCGGCGGCGCCCGCGGGCATGCCTTGCACGCTCGGCGGCTGGCGCAGCAGCCGCTCGACGTAGCGCGCGGCCTGCTCGGGGCGGTTGGCGGCCAGCGCCAGCCTGGTCAGGTAGCGCAGGACTTCCGCGTTGTCGAGCAGCTTGCCGCCGCGTTGTTCGGCCTGGGCCAGCGCCTGGTCCAGCAGGTTGCCGGATTGCAGCGTCTTCAGCCCGGCCAGGAACAGCCTGCGCTGCTCGGCCGGATCGGTGGCGCGCGCCTGCGCGCTGAACAGCGCTTCGGCCGCCTGCTGGTAGTCGCCGCCGGCAAGCGCCGCCGAGGCGGCCTGCGCGTTCCACAGGTCGGCGCGGGCGGGATCGCTCCTGGCCAGCGCGCGGTAGAACACCTGGGCGGACTTGAGCGCATTGATCGCGCGGGCGGTGGTCGCCAGGTCTTCGAGGTCGGCGCGCGTCCATGTCATCAGCGCGGCCTGGCCGAGCAGGCCGGCAAGGTGCTCCACGTGCTGGTTGCGCTCGGGCGTGTCCGGCGGCGCGGCAAAGGCGCGCTGCTGCGTGATCTCGATGCGGGTGCGCAGGATCTGGCCGGGCAGGTCGGCGTCGGCGGGATTGCGCACAGGGCCCTGGCGCGCGGCGTTGTAGCGCGCTTCGAGGTGACTGAGCATGCGTTCGGCCTCGTCCAGCCGGCCGGTGCGCGCGTATTGCTCGGCCAGCACCGCCATGAAGCCGTTGTCGTCCGGCGTGGCACGCCACCAGGCCTCCAGGTAGGCCATGCTCAGGCCATCGACCGCGCGGCCTTCGCCCAGCAGGCGTTCGCGCAAGGTCTCGCGCGGGAACATCAGCGCCAGGCCGATCCCCACCATGGCGGTGAAGGTCAGCACGAACGCAGGCGGCAGCAGCCGCTCGCGCTCAGGCGCCGCAGGTGATTTCAACGCTTTGCTTGGCATTGCCGGGATTGGAGACGGGCGTGGTGTCGAAACGCAGCGTGCCACGCTCCCGCACGCCCGCTACCGCCTTGCCGTCGATGGCAACCCGGCAACGGTCTGCGCCGGCGAGGCGGAAAAATGGCCTGGTGTAGCCGCTGAAGTCAAAACGGATCTGTTGCGCGCTGCCCTGGCCACCGCGCCGCCAGCCGCGCACGAAGCCGCTGGCCTCGACGATCTCCGGCACCGCCGGCATCCTGGCCGCGTCGTCGCGCATCACGATGCGCGAAGCGCCGTCGACGAGGTGCACGTAGACGCCGCCGCCGGGCGCCGGCGAGGTGCCGGTCACATTGTGCGAGCCGGCCACGTCGGGTACGCCGGCGCCGGTCCAGCGCACATTGCGCAGGTTGCCGTCGCCGCGCACGATCCACGCGGCGGGCTGCCTGCCGTCGCCGCCGGCGCCGATCTCGCGCGCCACCGCCATGCCCTGCCAGTCGATCACCTTGCGCGCGTAGTCGCTGGCGTGCACCGGCATCAGCGGCTGGTTCAGCGCGTAGTCGTAGACCTTGCGCAGCGCCTTGAGGGAAGCCGCCTTGGTACCCGAGTAGCTGTGATAGTAGATGTTGACCGACTTGAAGCGGTACGGCCGGTCGGTCAGCTCATAGGTCTCGATCACGCGCTCGAAGCCATAGAACGGGCCGTGCCACAGGTTGGTGTAGACGTTTTCGTTCTGGTTGGGCGCAAAGACCTGGAAGGTGCCGTCGGCCTTGTTCACGCCGATCGGCGAGATCGCCGTCCAGCTAGGGTTGCTGCGCGTGATCAGCGTGTCGCCGCCGTTCATGTTGAGCACGCCAGCCTGGTCGGCCAGCTTGATGGCCTCGGGCGGGGGCTGGCAGTCGCCCGACCACAGCAGCATGCTGACCGGCTTGCTGGCGGGCGCGAGCGTGCGGTTGATATAGTCGATCGAGCCGCCGATCTCGCGCCGCAGGTCCATCTGGTAACCGGGGATCGCGAGGTGGTAGTCGTCGTCGCCCTCGGTGGGGTTCTGCGCGTGGGTGCCGTCGGGCACGGTGCGGCCCCATTCGAACGGGTGCGAGTAGGTGTGGCTGGCCACCTCGACGTACGGCTGCGCGAAGATCTTGCGCGCGATCGGCTCGAGCTGCGCGGTCAGCTTGGGGTACATGCCGTCGCTGGCGACTTCGCCCTGGATGATGGACATCGTCATCGGCAGGCGATAGCGGTCCCAGATCTCGCGGAACAGCACTTCGCCGGAGAAGCCGCCGCCGGGGATCTCGGCACGCGAGGCAAAGCCGTCGCCGTCGACGTGGATGGTCAGCAGGCGGCGAGCGTTCTCGGTGGTGACGTCCGGCACCGGCATGGCCGGCAGGCGCAGCGCCTCGCGCAAGAAATCCAGCGGCTGCACGACCCAGCGGTTCTGGTCGTTGGCGCTGCGGCGCACGGCGTAGGGGCCGAGCACGTAGCCGCCCCAGGGCGTGATGGCGGCGGCGTCGTAGGTCAGCGTGCCCGAACGCAGGCGCAGTAGCGAGCGAAAGCCCGGGCCGTCGCCCACCTGCACGGCAGCGGCCTGGGTGCGGTCCGGCGCCACCGGCATCTCGAAGCCCATCATGGGATCCTTCGATACGACCTCGGCGGTCTTGCCGACCTTGCCCTTGACCGCATTGAGCTGCAGCGACGAAGCCAGCGAGCCGCCGATGCGCGCGCCGAAATCGTTCAGGAACACGACGGGGATGCCCTGGCCGACCATGCGCTGGATCCAGCCGGAGAAACGGCCGGGCTGGTCGCGCACATTGCCGCCCATCCAGACCACGACGCCGGCGTAGCGGTCCGGGCCGATCTCCGGCAACGGCTGGCTGGCTTCGGCGAAGTCCACGCGATAGCCCAGGTAGTTCAGCGGCATCGCGACGAAGCGCACGCCGGCGGAGTCGTCGATCGAGACGCCGGCCTCGCGGTCCTGCACCACCAGCACGCGGCGCGGCATGACCTCGATGGCGCCGATGCCGACGGCCTGCAAGCCCGGGTCGGCCACGTAGGGAATGATGTCCAGCGCGCGGATGCGTGCGGCGGTGTCGCGCGCGCACTTGCGGTCGGCTGGCGGGCAGTAGTCGATGGAAATCACCGGCAGGCGGTATTGCTCGCGGATGATGCGGGCCTGGCCGAGCAGCCAGTTGCGGTCGGCTTCGCTCACTTCGGTGTAGCGCTTGTTGCCCTGGTCCCAGCCGCGGTACAGCGACTCGAACGCGACCGCGTAGGCGAGCTGGTGGACCTGCGGCAGGATCTCGAAGCCGCGGTTGAAGATCAGGCGGGCGTCGGGGTAGCGCGCCTTGATGGCGCGGATCACGGCGACCATGCCGGCTTCCTGGCTGGCGCGCGCCGCGTCGGTCTTGGCCACCAGCTGGTAGGAGTCGAGCGTGTCGAGGAAGAAGCCGCGGTAACCGCGCTCCCACAGCGGCGCAATGACCTTGTCCACGTAGAACGGGGGCCAGCCCGGCGCGGCCTGGTCCACCACGCGGGCGCCCCAGGCATCGTTGTTGCCGGTCAGCCAGGCCTTGGGAAGGTCCTTGAGGTAGGAGCGCGACGGCTCGACCTCGCCCACGCTGACGTAGGCGAACCAATCGGTACCGGGGGTAGCGGCGCGGCGCGGGTCGAAACCGCTGTCGGGCTCGACCACCGCGATATCGAAGGCCTGCAGGGCATCCACCGGCGGCTTGCTGCCGTAATGGAAGGCGATATTGGGCGCGCGCGCGCCGGGGACTGCAACCGCTCGTGCGGCCGCTTGTCCGCCCGCTTGTCCGGCCACCTGTCCGGCCACCTGCGCCTGCGCCGGGCCAAGCCAGGCTGTGAATACGGTCAGCAACGCAGCAAGCCAGGCCCACGTCATCGTCGTGCCCGCACTCGCGCCGCACAAGCCGGCCATGCGACGCATGAGGCCGTCCAATCGCAACAATTTCACCTACTGACCCCTGTTGTTCTTCATTCTTATGCCCCTCCCGGAAGAACCCRCCTGTCTGACTTGCGGCACCGTCCTTGCGGTGCCCGGCAAGCGATGCGTTCCAGGCGTGAATGTTCCGTTGCACCCGCGCTGCCCGAGTCCCGGGCAGTCCCCTGCGGTTCATTTTTATGTGCTTATTTAAGCACTAAATCGGCAGATTCTGAAGCATGTGGATGGTCATGCCTATAAGTATTTAGGACTAGGGAGATGCGTAATGACGTAATGACGCAATGACGCATGCAATCTCCTGTCGCACCCGGGCAGCATGCCCGGTCCTGCGAAAGCCGCCGGCACGGAAGGACGCCAGGCAAACCCGCGCTCCGCGGCTGCAATGCGTTGATGACCCTGAGCACGCAGGCGAACGGGCTTGCTGTCCGTCCGACCCCGCGCGGCAGTCTTCCGATACGGAAATGCAAAATGCCGGATCACCGTTTTCTGCATTTTTATTGTTTTGCGCACTGACGACCATAGCACGGCGTGGTTCAGGCAAATCGCCGGGTAGCCGCATAAACAACAGAAACGGGCTGCGCGCCGGAACGCGCAGTGCTGCCTTGGCCGGCACGACAGCGAAGCGAATGGTAGGTCACTCGTTTCAAACCTAATGTCAACAATTGTCACGCCGGGCGACGACGCGGTTTTTGCAGGCTGCCGCTGTGTAGAATTTTCCCAAACAAGAAGACATCTGCTCGGCGGCCACCTCGCACCGGACCACGCTCCGGCCGCGCGCCGCATTCGGAAATGTCGAAAGCCAGCTCGTGGCGCAGACGGGCCGCGCGCATGCGCATGGCTACCTTCGAAGGCAAACAACGGCGCGTCGCCGACGCGCCGCACCCCATGGGGAACGCATGCTGTCAGATGAGAGCACTGCCGTGATGGCACTGCTGGTCCTGTTCACCGCCATGCAATGCATTCTCTCGGCCCTGATGCTGGCCCTGCGCCGCAGCGCGGCGGGCCGCGCCTGGGGCGCAGGACTGGTACTGGCTTGCGCCGCTGGCCTGCTGGTGATCGACGCGCGCAGCGGGCCCGCGTGGTTCCTGCTGGTGGCGCCGGCGCTGGGGCTGGTAGCCCAGTTGCTGATCCAGCGCGGCATCACCCYGACCGATGGCCGCACGCCGGCCGCGCCGGGGTCGCTGACGGCCGGGGCGGCCGCCACGCTGGCGGTGCTGGCCGCTGCCGCGCTGGGCGCGGGCAGCCGCCAGGCCGAAGTCGCCGGCTACATCGCCGCGGCCGTCGCCGCGGCCTGCACGCTAGCCTGGCTGCTGCAGCGGCCGCAGGCGCCGACCCGCCGCAGCCGCCCGCTGGTCC